>NZ_JAGJBZ010000001.1:3865000-4034484 GCF_020010925.1 Streptomyces griseiscabiei
TGATCCGCGTACTGGACGTACTCGGGTCAGGGCCCGGTGCGGTGAGAGTGCGTGCATGGCGTCGCGGGGCAGGCGGGAATGTGAAGACAGGCCCTAGCCGTGCGCCCGGGTGCCGTGTGCCCTTGTGGCGCCGGCCACGGCGGCCCCGAGGCCTCGGCGGCCTCCCGCAGCGCCTTGACGAACGTCCGCAGGGCGGGCTGCGGCGGAGCCGTCGCGCGGACGGCCGCGTGGATCGAGCGCCGGGGTTGCGGGCCGGTGAACCGGCGTACGACGACATCCGGGTGCGGGCTGCCCAGGCCGAGGCGCGGGACGAGGCCGACGCCGAGGCCGGCGGCGACGAAGCCCTGCGCGGTCGCGTAGTCCTCGCTCTCCACCGCGAACCCGGGCCGGAACCCGGCCTCGGCACATGCCTCCAGCTGCGCGTCCAGACACGGGCCCGGCCACTCGCTGCCGACCCAGGGCTCGTCGGCGAGGTCGGCCAGGGCGAGGGCGGGCCGGTCGGCGAGGGGGTGCCCGGCCGGCAGGACGGCGAAGTAGGTGTCGTCGAGCAGATGCAGCAGCCGTACGCCCTCGGGGTCGGCCCCGCGCGGCCGTACGACGAGCGCGAGGTCGGCGCGGCCCTCCTTGACGGCCGGGAGCGGGTCGCCGGGGTCGATCAGCTTCAGCTCGATCCGTACGCCGGGGTGCTCGGCGCGCAGCCGGGCGACGGCGGGGGCCACGAGGGGAGCGCCCGCCGTGGCGAAGTAGCGCACGGCCAGCCGTCCGGTGCGGCCCGCCCGCAGATCGGCCAGCGCGGTCTGCGCCTCGGCGACCTGCCGGCCGATGGTGTCCGCGTACTCGGTGAGCAGCAGTCCCGCCTCCGTGGGCCGCACCCCGCGCCCGACCCGCTCCAGCAGCGCGGTCCCGGCCTCCTTCTCCAGCGCGGCGATCTGCTGGCTGATCGCGGAGGGGGTGTAGCCGAGGGCGGTCGCCGCGGCCGTCACCGAGCCGCTGGTCACCACGGTCCTGAGCACCTGCATACGCCGCACGTCGAGCATCATGCGGCCATCTTAAAGGTGAGCTTAAAGGTGTGTGTACGATCCTTCGCTTGTCCTTATGTGTTCCGGTGCCCGACCGTGGAGCACATGCCTCTCTCGTCGACTCTCCGCATGGCCGTGCTCGCCCTCCTCTGGGGCTCCGGCTTCCTCTGGATCAAGCTCGCCCTCAACCACGGCCTGTCCCCGCTCCAGATCACGGTCGCACGGTGCGCGCTGGGCGCGGGGGTGCTGCTGGCGGTGGCCCTGGCCGCGCGCCAGCGGCTGCCGCGCGACCGGCGGACCTGGGGCCATCTGCTGGTGGCGGCCTTCTTCTGCAACGCCCTCCCCTTCGCGCTCTTCAGCATCGGCGAGCAGACCGTCGACTCGGGCACGGCCGGCGTCCTCAACGCGACGACCCCCCTGTGGGCCCTGCTCCTGGGCCTCCTTCTCGGCACCGACCGCCCCCTCTCCCCCGCCCGCCTCACCGGACTGCTGCTCGGCTTCGCCGGAGTGCTGCTGATCTTCGCGCCCTGGCAGCGGGCGGGGCTGATGACCGGCGGGGCGCTCGCGCTGCTCGGGGCGGCCGTGAGCTACGCGGTGGCCTTCGCCTACATGGGCCGCCATCTGACGGGCTCCGACGCCCCGCTCGCCGTCTCCGCCGCACAGCTCCTGGCCGCGACGGGCTGGGCGGCCCTCGCCCTGCCCGCCGGGAGCACCGGTGCGACCGGGCCGGACCTCACCGCACTCCTCGCGGTGACCGTCCTGGGCGTCCTCGGCACCGGGGTCACCTTCTACCTCAACTACCGCCTGATCGCGGACGAGGGCGCGACGAACGCGGCCACGGTCGGCTACCTGCTGCCGGTCGTCTCGGTGGCCCTGGGAGCGCTGTTCCTCGACGAGCGGGTGGGTCCGCGGGTGATCGCCGGGATGGCGGTGGTGCTGGCGGGGGTGGCGCTGACACGGGTGCGGGTTCGGGTGCGGCGGGAGGGGCGCGTGCCGTCGCCCCGGCCGGTCTCGGCCCCGGCGACGGCCACGGCCACGGGCGACCGGGCGGTCGCGCCGCGGTGAGGGCCGGGTCCGGTGCGTCGGGCTAGGGCGCGTCCGGTACGTCGAGGTACCGGGCCAGTACCGTCATTCCGGCCGGCAGCGCGACCAGGTAGCCGACGAGGAGCGCGATGCCGCCGTCGGCCACCGTGGGAAGGGCCCGGTGCGTGGCGGCGGCCCCGAGCAGGCTCACCGTCACCAGCGTCGCCAGGGCCGCGGCGACGGCGAACCGGCGCGGGGGGCGCCCCGCTCGGTACAGCTCGGCCGCGGGCCCGACCGCGGCCATGCTCGATGTGAGCGCGGCGAGATGAGGGTCGGGCAGCCACCCGAAGAACCACCCGACGAGCGCCACGGCTCCGTACAGCGCGAGACCGGCGAGTTCCAGCAGCACGGTGGAGGCCACCGGTTCCGACGACACCGCCGCCGCCCATGAGCGGCGCCGCGCCGAGCCGTTCCCACCGTCCTCGCCACCCTGTTCGTCGGCCACAGCGGCAGAGTAGTCGTGGACACGACGAATGGGGCCCGCCGGGACAGCCGTACCTGGCCTGCCGACCGGCCGACCGGCGCTTCTTCCGGGCACTCCGGCTAGGCTCATGCCCGTACGACCTTGATCGATCGGCCTTGATCGATCGGCCTCGGCCGATGGAGTCGGGTGACCGGGTGGGCGGATGACTGCAGTGATCGATGCGCGGCTCGATGGGCGGGCTCGATCCGACGGGAGGCCTGGATGATGACGCCGGGGCGCAGGAGCAGTACGTACTCGCGACTGCTGCGGCACGGTTTCACCGATCCGAGCGCCGCCGAGCGGCTGCTGGAGAGCGAGGAGCTGTCGGCCGTACGGAACGACCCGGTGCTGCTGGACGCGCTGGGGGCGAGCGCCGACCCGAATCTCGCGCTGCTGGGGCTCGTACGGCTGCTGGAGGCGCAGCCGGACCGTACGGCGCGGCGGGAGGTGCTGGACACGCTGACGGCGGCCAAGCCGCTGCGGGACCGGCTGCTGGGGGTGCTCGGCGCGTCCGCCGCGCTCGGTGACCATCTGGCCCGGCACGCGCGGGACTGGCAGGCGCTCGTCACGTACGAGGCGCAGGATCTGCACCCGGGGGTCGAGGAGTTCGAGCGGGGGCTCGCCGAGGCCGGCGACCCGGTGTCGCTGCGCGTCGCCTACCGCCGCTGTCTCCTCTCGATCGCCGCCCGGGACGTCTGCGGGACGACCGATGTCGCCCAGGCCGCCGCCGAGTTGGCCGACCTCGCCACCGCGACGCTGCGCGCGGCGCTCGCGATCGCCCGCGCCGCCGCGCCCGAGGACGCGGCGCTGTGCCGGCTCGCGGTGATCGCGATGGGCAAGTGCGGCGGCCACGAACTGAACTACGTCTCCGACGTCGACGTCATCTTCGTCGGGGAGACGGCGGACGGGGCCGACGAACAGCAGGCGATCCGGGCGGCCACCCGGCTCGCCTCGCACATGATGCGGATCTGCTCCGAGACGACCGTCGAGGGCAGCATCTGGCCCGTGGACGCCAATCTGCGGCCGGAGGGGCGCAACGGCCCGCTGGTCCGCACCCTCAGCAGCCATCTCGCGTACTACCAGCGCTGGGCCAAGACCTGGGAGTTCCAGGCCCTGCTGAAGGCCCGGCCGGTCGCGGGCGACCTCGACCTGGGCGAGGCGTACGTCGCCGCGCTGGAGCCGCTCGTCTGGCAGGCCGCCGAGCGCGAGAACTTCGTCCCCGATGTGCAGCGGATGCGGCGCCGGGTGATCGAGAACATCCCGGCCGCCGAGATCGACCGGCAGCTCAAGCTCGGGCCGGGCGGGTTGCGGGACGTCGAGTTCGCCGTCCAGCTGCTCCAGCTGGTGCACGGGCGCGGGGACACGTCGCTGCGCAGCGGGACCACGCTCGACGCGCTCGGCGCGCTGGCCGCCGGCGGCTATGTGGGGCGGACGGACGCGGCCCAACTGGACGCCGCGTACCGCTTCCTGCGCTCGATGGAACACCGCATCCAGCTCTACCGGCTGCGCCGCACCCATCTCGTCCCCGAGGACGACGACGACCTGCGGCGCATCGGCCGTTCGCTCGGCCTGCGCACCGACCCGGTCGCCGAGCTGAACCGCGAGTGGCGGCGCCACGCGGCCGTCGTACGGCGGCTGCACGAGAAGCTGTTCTACCGCCCGCTCCTCGACGCGGTCGCCCAACTCGCGCCCGGCGAGACCAAGTTGAGCGCCGACGCGGCCCGTGAACGGCTCGTCGCCCTCGGCTACGCCGACCCGGCCGCCGCCCTGCGCCATCTGGAGGCGCTGGCGTCCGGTGTCTCCCGCAAGGCGGCCATCCAACGCACGCTGCTGCCCGTGCTGTTGGGCTGGTTCGCGGACTCCGCCGACCCGGACGCGGGCCTGCTCAACTTCCGCAAGGTCTCGGACGCGCTCGGCCGGACCCCCTGGTATCTACGGCTGTTGCGCGACGAGGGGGCCGCCGCCGAGAACCTCGCCCGGGTCCTGTCCGCCGGCCGTCTCGCCCCCGACCTCCTCATGCGCGCCCCCGAGGCCGTCTCGCTGCTCGGCGACGGGGACGGTGTCGCGGGCGGCGCCGGCGGGCTCGAACCCCGCACACGCGCCCACCTGGAACAGGAGATCCTGGCCGCCGTGAACCGCGCCGACGGCGCGCAGCAGGCCGTGACGGCGGCGCGGGGCGTCCGCCGCCGCGAGCTCTTCCGTACGGCCGCCATGGACATCGTCGGCTCCTACGGCACCGAGGCGTCCCCCGCGACCGCGGACCAGGGCGCCCTGGTCGACCTCGTGGGCGGCGCGGTCTCCGACCTCACCGCCGCGACCCTCGCGGGCACCCTGCGGGCGGTGGTCCGCGACGGCTGGGGCGACACCCTCCCCACCCGCTTCGCCGTCATCGGCATGGGCCGCTTCGGCGGCCATGAACTGGGCTACGGCTCCGACGCCGACGTCCTGTTCGTCCACGAGCCCCGGGAGGGCGCCGACGAGCAGGAGGCGGCCCGCGCCGCGAACACGGTCGTCTCCGAGATGCGCCGTCTGCTCCAGCTCCCCAGCGCCGACCCGCCCCTCCTCATCGACGCCGACCTCCGCCCCGAGGGCAAGACCGGGCCCCTCGTACGGACGCTGAAGTCGTACGAGGCGTACTACCGCCGGTGGTCGCTGGGCTGGGAGTCACAGGCCCTGCTGCGCGCCGAACCGGTCGCCGGGGACGAGGAGTTGGGCCGCCGCTTCATCGAACTCGTCGACCCGCTGCGCTATCCGGCGAACGGGCTCGGCGACGACGCCGTGCGCGAGATCCGGCGCCTCAAGGCCCGGATGGAGTCGGAGCGGCTGCCGCGCGGCGCCGACCCCACCCTGCACAGCAAGCTCGGCCGCGGCGGGCTGTCCGACGTCGAGTGGACCGTCCAGCTTCTCCAGCTCCAGCACGGCCGACGCGAACCGGGCCTGCGCACCACCCGCACCCGCGAGGCCCTGGCCGCGGCCCGCGAGGCGGACCTGGTGAGCGCCGAGAACGCGGCCGTCCTGGACGAGGCCTGGGTCCTCGCCACCCGCGTCCGCAACGCCGTCATGCTCGTCCGCGGCCGCGCGGGCGACACCTTCCCCTCCCACGGCCGCGAACTCGCCGCCGTGGGCCGCTACCTGGGCTACGTCCCCGGCCACGTCGGCGACATGCTCGACGACTACCGCCGGATCACGCGGCGGGCTCGGGGGGTGGTGGAGGAGTTGTTCTACGGGGGGTGAGTACGGGCGGACCGCTCGCCCGCGTCCGGTATCCGGTGACCGGTGACAGCAGGAAGTGACGGCCCATGTCGAACCCCAGCGCCCCGCGGACCCGGCTCGACCCTCGACCCTCGACCCCCGCCACAGCGATCCCGCCGCATTTCCGTACGGGGCCGCAGGAGCGCAGGGCGAGGAATCTCGCGATGAACCGGCACGTCGTGCTGACGACCGGGACGAACACCTGGGACGCGGGGTACGACCTGGTGGTGGAGGGCGAGGCCGTACGCGTCACGGACGACGGGCGGCTACGGGAGCCGGCCGCCGCGTGGCAGCGAAGTACGGCAGTCTCTGGCGCTTCGACGTACGGGACGGGTGTTTTCAGCACGGCGCCGGGTCGGCTTTCGTCTTCGCGGTGGCGCCCGCCACGGTTTTCGGCTTCGGTAAGGGTGAGCCCTTCAGCCGGACGCGTTGGCGGTTCGGCTGAGGTGCAGAGGTGACAGGTGCACAGGTATGGCGCACAAGCGTCGGTGACTTGGAGGACCAGGGATGCAGTACACCCTCGAAGTGATTCCGCTGCCCGTGAGCGACATCGACCGGGCCCGGGACTTCTACCGGGACAAGGTCGGGTTCCATGTCGACATCGACCAGGAGGTCATGCCGGGCATGCGGATCGTCCAGCTGACTCCGCCGGGCTCCGGCTGTTCGGTCGCGCTCGGTGACGCCATCTGGGACATGGCCCCGGGGTCCAAGCCGGCCCCCGGCTCCTACCAGGGCCTCCAGCTCTGCGTCGCCGACATCAAGGCCGCCCACGCCGAACTCCGCGAACGCGGCCTCGACGTCTCCGAGCCCGTCCAGTACGCCCCCGACGACGGCGCCACCTTCATGTACTTCAAGGACCCGGACGGCAACGGCTGGGCGATCCAGGAGTACCGGCGCCGGGTCACGGAGCCGCTGCACCAGCTGCTGACGGACCTGGCGGAGGCGGCGGAGAAGCAGGGGTAGACCCGCCTCAGGGGTAGAACGACCCCTGGGGTCAGGCCCTTCCGAACAGGTACATCCCGACGATCTTTCCCTTGATCGCCACCCGTTGCCCCGACGACATCCACTTGTCCCGGGACTCCTCGCCGAGCTGGACGTAGAGGTACTGGGCGGTGTGCAGCCGCCAGCCCACGTCCTCGATCCGCGAGAGCAGGTCGCTGCGGGGAGCGGGCGGCGACCCGGGGTCGTCGGTCCCGAGCGCGGAGCGGACCGGGGCCGACCGGTGCAGGTCCAGTCCGGTGCCGCCGTACGGGTTCAGGCCTCCCGCCTCACGCTGGTCGATCTCGGTCTCGAACCAGCCGTCACCGCGTACGTACGCCTCGCGCGCCCGTTCGAGAATGGGCTGCCACAGGCTCTCGACGTACTCGTCCCACTGCCGGGCGGCCTTCGCCTCCCGGGCCTCCCCCTGGGCCACCAGCTCCGTCTGCCGGCTCTGCCACCGCTCCTGGAACCCCATCGGTCCCCCTCATGCTCCGGGCGACGCCCCGGTCACCGTGATCCGGGGCCCACCGCGGGGCCGGCGGTCCATGACCACCGGCCCCGCGGCGTGAAAACAGCGGTCCCCCCACCGGGACCCACAGCACCGGGCCCTACAGCACCGGCAGGTTCTTCCGCAGCTCGAAGGCCGTGACCTCGGAGCGGTACTCCTCCCACTCCTGACGCTTGTTGCGCAGGAAGAAGTCGAAGACGTGTTCGCCGAGGGTTTCGGCGACCAGGTCGCTGCGTTCCATGAGGGTCAGGGCCTCGCCGAGGTTCTGGGGGAGCGGCTCGATGCCCATCGCGCGGCGCTCCGCGTCGGAGAGGGCCCAGACGTCGTCCTCGGCGCCCGGCGGCAGCTCGTAGCCCTCCTCGATGCCCTTGAGGCCGGCGGCCAGGAGCATGGCGTACGCCAGGTAGGGGTTGGCGCCGGAGTCCAGCGAGCGGACCTCGACGCGGGCCGAGCCGGTCTTGCCGGGCTTGTACATGGGGACGCGGACCAGGGCGGAGCGGTTGTTGTGGCCCCAGCAGATGTACGAGGGGGCCTCGCCGCCGGCGCCGGCTGTGCGCTCGGAGCCGCCCCAGATGCGCTTGTAGGAGTTGACCCACTGGTTGGTCACGGCGGCGATCTCGGCCGCGTGCTTCAGCAGGCCCGCGATGAAGGAGCGGCCGACCTTGGAGAGCTGGTACTCCGCGCCGGACTCGTAGAACGCGTTCCGGTCGCCCTCGAAGAGGGAGAGGTGGGTGTGCATGCCCGAGCCCGGGTGCTCGGAGAACGGCTTCGGCATGAAGGTCGCCTGGACGCCCTGCTCCAGCGCCACCTGCTTCATGACCAGGCGGAACGTCATGATGTTGTCGGCCGTGGAGAGCGCGTCGGCGTAGCGGAGGTCGATCTCCTGCTGGCCCGGCGCGCCCTCGTGGTGGGAGAACTCGACCGAGATGCCCATGGACTCCAGCATGGTGATCGCCTGGCGGCGGAAGTCCATGCCCACGTTCTGGGGGGTGTGGTCGAAGTAGCCCGAGTTGTCGGCCGGGGTCGGACGGGAGCCGTCCGTCGGCTTGTCCTTCAGCAGGAAGAACTCGATCTCGGGGTGGGTGTAGAAGGTGAAGCCCAGGTCGGAGGCCTTGGCCAGGGCCCGCTTCAACACATACCGCGGGTCCGCGAAGGACGGGGAGCCGTCCGGCATGAGGATGTCGCAGAACATCCGGGCGGTGCCGGGGGCCTCCGCGCGCCACGGCAGGACCTGGAAGGTCGACGGGTCCGGCTTGGCGATCATGTCGGATTCGTACACCCGGGCGAAGCCCTCGATGGCCGAGCCGTCGAAGCCGATGCCCTCGTCAAACGCCTGTTCCAGCTCGGCGGGGGCCACGGCGACGGACTTCAGGAAGCCCAGCACGTCCGTGAACCACAGGCGTACGAAACGGATGTCGCGCTCCTCCAAGGTACGGAGCACGAACTCCTGCTGCTTGTCCATCTTCCGCTTCCACCCATTCCTTGCTGGTCAGGCCGCCTTGCTCCCGAGCCACGGGAGGCGGTCGGGCACCTGAGCATCCCACCACAACACCATTTCACGCGCGTTGCGCACCTTGATCGACAGAGCGACCTCCGGTCGAACGCCCGGCGTACACGAGGTGTACGTCCCGCTCCGCGGGAGTACCTCGCGCTCGGCCGCTCAACCGCTCTGCCGCCCATATTGCCTGCTCGCGCCGACATCCGTAACGCCCGTGTCGTTCCGTGGGCGGACCGCGGGGCCGGCGAGGCAGCATGGGAGGCGGGATCCCTCGTTTACGAGAGGGAGCGGATCAAATTACGATCAGTCGATCCGACCGCTTCACCCGTCTCACCAGACCCACCTGACCAGACCCACGGTCAGGCCCACGGCTAGACCCGTCTGACTGTCCGACCATCCGATCCATCCCCCACTAAGGACACACCCCATGGCCGCCAAGACCAACAGCAGCGCGGAGCGCAAGGCGCGCATCGAGGCGATGCGTCGCGCCGAGCGTTCTCGTGAGCGCCGGAACCGGATCCTCATGACCGGCGCCAGCGTGCTGACGGTCGCCGGCCTCGTCGTGGGCGGGACGGTCCTGATCCGCTCGCAGGCCGACGACAACGGCAGCGACAGCGTGGCCAGTGACTCCAAGTCCTCGGGCAAGTGGAAGACCGGGTCGGACGGCGTCAAGACCTGGAGCACCAAGCTCACCCAGAACCATGTCACCAAGAGCGTGAAGTACCCGATGGAGCCCCCGGTGGGCGGTGACCACAACCCGGTCTGGCAGAACTGCAACGGCGACGTCTACGACGAGGCGATCAAGAACGAGAACGCCGTGCACTCCCTGGAGCACGGCGCGGTCTGGGTGACGTACAACAGCAAGGCCTCCGAGGCCGACGTCAAGGCGCTCGCGGAGAAGGTCAAGAAGACCCCGTACACCCTGATGAGCCCGGTCGACGACCAGAAGGACCCGATCATGCTCAGCGCGTGGGGGGCCCAGCGCACGGTGACGAGCGCCACCGACCCGAACCTGGACAAGTTCTTCGAGACGTACGTCCAGGGCAAGCAGACCCCCGAGCCGGGTGCCGCCTGCACCAACGGCGTCTCCTGACGACGGCGGCACTGGCACAGTGGGAAGCATGAAGCACATCGGTTGGATCGCCTCCGGGGCCGCGGCGGTACTCGTCGCGGCCGGGGCGATCACGTACGCGGTCGCCGACGGCGACGAGTCCGGGCTGAAGGCCCCCGCCGCCGACTCCGCCGACGCGGGGTTCGCCCGGGACATGGCCGTCCATCACCAGCAGGCCGTTGAGATGTCGTACATCGTGCGGGACCGCACGGACGACGAGGAGGTCCGGCGGCTCGCGTACGACATCGCGCAGACGCAGGCCAACCAGCGCGGCATGATGATCGGCTGGCTGGATCTGTGGGGTCTGCCGAAGGTGTCCTCGCAGAAGCCGATGGCCTGGATGGGCATGGAGGGGATGGCGTCCGGCGAGGACGGGGCGCTGATGCCGGGCATGGCCACCAACGCCGAGATGGAGAAGCTCGGCAAGCTCAACGGCAAGCAGGCCGAGATCTTCTTCCTCCAGTTGATGACCGACCACCACCAGGGCGGCATCCACATGGCGCAGGGCTGTGTCTCCAAGTGCACGGTCGGTGTGGAGAAGAAGCTCGCCCAGGGCATGGTGAACGCCCAGGAGTCCGAGATCTCCCTGATGACGGGGATGCTCAAGGAGCGGGGCGCCGCGCCGCGGTGACCCGGTAATTCCGGTACGCGCACGGCTCTTTGGGGCTTCCATACGCTTCCATACGTGCGCTTGGGCGGTTCTTGGTCCAGCCGTGTCCGCGCCCATTCCCTGGCATGAACGGTTCATCGCGAGAGTTGCGGCAACCGCATTCCAGGGAGTTCATCCATGCGAACCAAGAGGTACGGGCGTGCCGCGCTGCTCGCCGCCGGTGTGCTCGTGCTCGGCATCCCCGCCGCACACGCCTCCACCGCCTCGGCCGACCCCGGCCGGGACACACTGCAGGGCACCAGACCCGCGTGGGCCACGGCCCGGGCCGACGCGGGGGCCACCGCCGACAGTTCCAAGGTCTCCGCGCGCGTCTATCTGGCGGGCCGGGACGCGGCGGGGCTCGCGGCGTACGCCAGGGCCGTGTCCGACCCGGCGTCGAAGTCCTACGGGAAGTTCCTGAGCGCCGCCGGGACCCAGGCGCGCTTCGGGGCGAGCGCGGCGCAGGTCACGGCCGTGCAGAAGTGGCTGACGGGCGCCGGGCTGACCGTCACCGGCACGAACCGGCGCTATATAGCGGTGACCGGTGAAGTCGCCGACGCCGAGCGGGCGTTCGGCGCCCAGCTGCACAACTACCGCAAGGGCGGGCACACGTACCGCGCCCCGGCGAAGACGGCCTCCGCGCCCGCCGGTCTCAACGGGGCCGTGCTGACCGTGACCGGCCTGGACACGGCACCCCACCGGGCCACCCACGACGATCGACTCCCGCCGCCGGACACGGTGTTCCGCAACGCCGGGCCCTTCTCGTCGTACTACGGCTCGAACAGCGCGAGCGCGCTGCCCGACGCGTACGGCACGAAGATCCCGTACGCCGTGAAGGGGTACACGGGCAAACAGCTGCGGGCGGCGTACGGGGCCGGGAGCCGGACGGGCAAGGGGGTGCGGGTCGCCATCACGGACGCGTACGCCTCGCCGACGATCGCCTCCGACGCGGCCACGTACGCGCGGGGGCACGGTGACGCGGCCTACCGGAGCGGGCAGTTGAGGCAGGTGCTGCCGAAGCGGTACACGGCGACGGAGGAGTGCTCGGCGGCCGGCTGGTACGGCGAGGAGACGCTCGACGTGGAGGCCGTGCACGCGGTCGCGCCGGCCGCGGACATCACCTATGTCGGGGGCGCGTCCTGCCACGACGACGATCTGCTCGATGCGCTCGGGACGGTCGTCGACCGGCATCTCGCCGACATCGTCTCCAACTCCTGGGGCGACATCGAGGCCAACCAGACCCCGGACCTGGCCGCCGCCTACGACCAGGTGTTCCAGCTGGGCGCGGTCGAGGGCATCGGCTTCTACTTCTCCTCCGGTGACGACGGCGACGAGGTCGCCAACACCGGGACCAAGCAGGTGGACACCCCGGCCAACTCGGCGTGGGTGACGGCGGTCGGCGGTACGTCGCTGGCGGTCGGCAGGGGCGACTCGTACCTGTGGGAGACCGGCTGGGGCACGCTGAAGGCCAACCTGGCGGCCGACGGCACCGGTTGGACGGACTTCCCCGGCGCGTTCACCTCCGGCGCGGGCGGCGGGACCAGCCGGACCGTGCCGCAGCCCTTCTACCAGCGCGGGCTCGTCCCGAAGGCCCTCGCCACGGCCAACGGGGGCGCGCCGATGCGTACGGTCCCGGACATCTCGGCGATCGCCGACCCGAACACCGGGTTCCTGATCGGGCAGACACAGACCCTGCCCGAGGGCGGGCAGGCGTACGGCGAGTACCGGATCGGCGGCACCTCGCTGGCCGCGCCGGTGATCGCGGGCGTGCAGGCGCTGGCGCAGGAGGCGCACGGCGGGCGCCCGCTGGGGTTCGCCAACCCGGCGATCTACGCCCGGTACGCGGCCTCGTCGTACGGGACGCCCCACGGCGCGAAGGTGTTCCACGACGTCACCGACCGCCCCACGGCCGCCGCCGGGCTCGCGGTGGCCCGGGTGGACTTCGTCAACGGCTACGACTCCGGTGACGGGCTCGCCACCTCCGTACGCACCCTGGGCGCCGACAGCTCGCTGCACGCGGTGCGCGGGTACGACGACGTGACCGGGGTGGGCTCGCCCGCGAAGGGCTACGTGGAGTCGTACCGCCGGTAGGGAGCGGGCGAGGGGTGTGGGGCGCCGCGAACGTGGGGCGCCCCACACCCCATTGCGTCGCTCTGACGATTACACTGGACGACGTGCCTCAACTTCGTCTCGCCTTGAATCAGATCGACTCGACGGTCGGCGACATCGCCGCGAACGCCGAGGCGGTGGTCCGCTGGACCCGGCACTCCGCCGAGCAGGGGGCGCATCTCGTGGCGTTCCCCGAGATGGTGCTGACCGGGTACCCCGTCGAGGACCTGGCCCTGCGCGGGTCCTTCGTGGAGGCCTCGCGCGCCGCGCTGAGGTCGCTGGCCGCGCGGCTCGCCGAGGAGGGCTTCGGGGAGCTGCCGGTGATCGTCGGCTACCTCGACCGCTCCACGTCCGCCTCGCCGAGGTTCGGCCAGCCGGCGGGCGCCCCGCGCAACGCCGGGGCGGTGCTGCACCGGGGCGATGTGGCGCTCACCTACGCCAAGCACCACCTCCCCAACTACGGCGTGTTCGACGAGTTCCGCTACTTCGTACCGGGCGACACCATGCCGGTCGTCCGGCTGCACGGCGTCGACATCGCCCTCGCCATCTGCGAGGACCTCTGGCAGGACGGCGGCCGGGTCCCGGCCGCCCGGTCCGCCGGGGCCGGGCTGCTGCTCTCCATCAACGCCTCGCCGTACGAGCGCGACAAGGACGACACCCGGCTGGAGCTGGTCCGCAAGCGCGCCCAGGAGGCGGGCTGCACGACCGCGTATCTGGCGATGATCGGCGGCCAGGACGAGCTGGTCTTCGACGGCGACTCGATCGTGGTCGACCGGGACGGCGAAGTGGTCGCGCGGGCGCCGCAGTTCGCGGAGGGCTGTGTGGTCCTCGACCTGGACCTGCCCGCGGCAGCCGCCGACCCCGTGACCGGTGTCGTCGACGACGGTCTGCGCGTCGACCGGCTCGTGATCTCCGAGGAGCCGCTGCCCGCGTACGAGCCGGAGCTGGCCGGCGGGTACGCGGAGCGCCTCGACGACGACGAGGAGGTGTACTCCGCGCTGGTGGTGGGCCTGCGGGCGTACGCGGCGAAGAACGGCTTCTCGTCCGTCCTGATCGGGCTCTCCGGCGGTATCGACTCGGCGCTGGTCGCGGCGCTCGCGTGCGACGCGCTGGGCGCGCAAAACGTGTACGGCGTGTCCATGCCGTCGAAGTACTCCTCGGACCACTCCAAGGGCGACGCGGCGGAGCTGGCGCGCCGCACGGGCCTCAACTTCCGTACGGTCCCGATCGCCCCGATGTTCGACGCGTACATGTCGTCGACCGAGCTGACCGGCCTGGCCGAGGAGAACCTCCAGTCGCGGCTGCGCGGCACGCTGCTGATGGCGATCTCCAACCAGGAGGGCCACATCGTGCTGGCCCCCGGCAACAAGTCGGAGCTGGCGGTGGGGTACTCGACGCTGTACGGCGACTCGGTGGGCGCGTACGGCCCCATCAAGGACGTGTACAAGACGTCGGTCTTCCGCCTCGCCGAGTGGCGCAACCGGGCGGCGGCGGAGCGGGGCCAGACCCCGCCGATCCCGGAGAACTCGATCACCAAGCCGCCGAGCGCGGAACTGCGCCCCGGTCAGGTGGACACGGACTCCCTGCCGGACTACCCGGTCCTGGACGCGATCCTGGAGCTGTACGTCGACCGCGACCAGGGCGCCGACGCGATCGTGGCCGCCGGGTTCGACCGCGACCTCGTCGTCAAGACGCTGCGCATGGTCGACACCGCCGAGTACAAGCGGCGCCAGTACCCGCCGGGCACGAAGATCTCCCCGAAGGGCTTCGGCAAGGACCGCCGCCTGCCGATCACGAATCGGTGGCGGGAGCGGGCGTAGCGGGCGAGGGCGTAACGGGCGCGGCGGGGGCGGGCACCGCCGGGTCCGGTCCGGGGGCGGCCGGCCCCGTCGGTGACGGTGTGCGGTAGGCGCGCAGGGCGGGGTTGGCCGCGGCCACGGCGGCGATCGCCAGGGTCGCGGTCAGGCCGCCGGTGACCAGCGCGACGGGGGCGGAGGTGACCGACGCCAGCAACCCGCCGCGGAAGTTGCCGAGTTCGGGACCGGCGACACCGATGACGTGCTCCACGGAGGAGACGCGGCCCCGGTACGCGTCCGGGGTCTCCAGCTGGACCAGGGCGCCCCGGGTGATCACGGACACGGTGTCGGCGGCGCCGGCCACGGCGAGACAGCCGAGGGCGAGCCAGAGCGGTCCGGCCAGGCCGAAGCCGGCCAGTGCCAGGCCCCAGACACCGGCCGCCGTCAGCTGGACCAGGCCGCCCCGGCGCCACCGTGTCACCGTGCCGGAGAGCAGTCCGGCGGTGATCCCGCCGACCGCGACGGCGGACAGGAACAGCCCGAGGGTCCGTGGATCGCCGTCGAAGCGGACCTCGTTGACCAGCGGGAAGAGCGCGACGGGCATGGCGAGCAGCGTCGCGGACAGGTCGGTGGCCAGCGCGCCCCACAGCGTCGGGCGGCGCAGGACGATCCCCCGGACACCACGCTGCGCCGAGCGCTCGCGGCCCGCCGTCGCGGTAGGGCCCGCCGTTTCGTTGCCCTCGGGCCTCATGGCCGGCAGGCGGAGCACCGAGAGCACCGAGACCGCCACGGCGAGGGCCTGGGCGGCATAGGCGGCCGGGAAGCCCCAGCGGGCGATGACGAGACCGGCCAGCGCGGGGCCGGTGAGCATCGCCGCCTGGAAGGAGACATTGGCGAGGGCGAGTCCGGCCGCGACCTGGTCGGGGGGCAGCAGCCGGGCCGGGAAGGTGCGCCGGGCGGGGGCGCCGAGCGCGCCGCAGGCGGTCGCCGTGGCGACCAGGGCGAGCAGGAGCCATAGGTTCCGGTTGCCCGCCACGGCCTGGACGCACAGTCCGGCGGCGGCCAGGAGCTGCCCGGCGGTGGCGGCCCGCACCAGTGCCCGGCGGTCGACGGTGTCGGCCAGGGTGCCGCCGAGCAGCCCGAACAGCACCATGGGCAGCCCGGTGGCCAGCCCGATCACGCCGGTCCCCACCGGGCTGCCGGTCAGGTCCCAGACCTGGGCGAGCACCGCCACCATGGCCATCTGCCCGCCCAGTTGGGAGGCGGAGGAGCCGATCCACAGGGCGCGGAACGGCCGGCTGTCGCGCAGCGGACGGATGTCGAGGAACCGGTTCCACCGGCTCATCGCGGTGGCTCGGCCAGATGGTCGAGGACACGGCGGCGCATCGGCCGGCGTTCCAGCGCCCGCCGCAGCTCCTCGACGACGGCGGTCATCGCGTACGGGATCTCCGCGTCCAGTTCGGCGACCGTCGCGTGGGTGGCACGCCACTCGCTCTCCAGGAACGGCACCAGCGACCGGCCCCGCTCGGTCAGGTCGATCCGCCGGGTGCGGGCGTCGGGCCCGGGCTCGGAGGTCACCAGTCCTTCCTTGCGCAGGGCCGCGACGGTCTGGCTGACCGCGGAGTGCGAGCGGTCCAGGGACTCCGCGAGTTCACGGATGGTCAGGGGTCCGGTGTGGGCGAGGCGGATCAGCGGATAGGCGAAGCGCGGTCGTACGCCCTCGATGCCGCGCTCGACGTAGACCTGCTCGATCTCGGCGTCCATGGCGGCCAGCAGCTTGTGCAGCGCGTGCCAGGGATCGGGCACGGCGGTGGGGTCGGCTAATGTCACAGCACTAATATAACAGCGCTAATACAATAGCGCTGTGACAATCTGCCCGGGCGGGCCTCAGACCCGTACCGCCTCCGACTCCCCCGGCACATGGGACGCCACCACGCGCCCCGGCCGCGACGGGGCGACGGTCGTACGGCGGATGTCGACCGCGTACGCCACGCCCGCGACGGCCAGGCCGATCACCGCGAGGCCCGCGCCCACGACGGCCGGGGCCGTGGCGCCGAGACCGGCGGCGAGGGCGAGGCCGCCGATCCAGGCGCCGCCGGCGTTGGCGAGGTTGAAGGCGGCCTGGTTGGCGGAGGAGGCGAGGGAGGGCGCGGCGGCGGCCTTCTCCATGACCATCAGCTGGAGGGGCGAGCCGGTGGCGAAGGCGGCGACCCCGAGGAGCAGGACGGCCAGGGCGGCGCTCCACTGGGCGGACATCAGGGCCGGGAAGAGGGCGAGGACGAGGATCAGGGACGCGAGGCCGCCGAAGAGGGTGCCCCGCAGGGAGTGGTCGGCGAGACGGCCGCCGGCCAGGTTGCCGATGGTCGCGCCGACGCCGAACAGCGCCAGCAGCAGGGTCACGCTGGACCCGGCGTACCCGGCGGAGTCCGTGAGCATCGGCGTGATGTAGCTGTAGGCGGAGAAGAGGGCGCCGAAGCCGGCGACGGTGGTGCCGAGGGCGAGCCAGACGGGCAGGGAGCGCAGGGCGCCCAGTTCGCCGCGCAGTCCGGTGGAGGCGTGGGCCTCGGCCCGGTCGCCCGGCAGCAGGAGCGCCAGCGAGGCGATCGCCGCGAGGCCGATCGCGCTGACGCCGAGGAAGGTGATCCGCCAGCCGAAGTGCTGGCCGACGAGGGTCGCGGCGGGGACACCGGCGACGTTGGCGATCGTCAGGCCCAGGAACATCAGCGAGACCGATCGGGCCTTGCGCTCCGGCGCCACCAGGCCGGTCGCGACGACCGCGCCGACACCGAAGAAGGCGCCGTGCGGCAGTCCGCTGAGGAAGCGGGCGGCGAGCAGCCAGTGCTCGTCGGGGGCGAGGGCGGACAGCGCGTTGCCGACGACGAAGAGCGCCATCAGCCCGATCAGGACCTTGCGGCGGGGCAGACGGGCGGTGACGGCGGCGAGCAGCGGGGCGCCGATGACGACACCGAGCGCGTACGCGGAGACGAGGTGGCCGGCGGCGGGGATCGTGATGCCGAGGTCGGCGGCGACCTCCGGCAGCAGGCCCATGATGACGAACTCGGTCGTACCGATTCCGAAGGCGCCTACGGCGAGAGCGAGCAGGGCCAAGGGCATGGCGGGGAGACCTTTCAAAGGGTGCGGGAGGGCAGGGGGAGGGAAAGGAAGGAATCGGGTCGGTTCCATCGTACGTTCTATATGTTCACCGACGGAACAAACTCGGCCCCGTGATCTGTTCCCTCGGCCCTCTCCCCCGCCCCACCAGCGCCGTCAGCTCCCTGACGTGTCGAGCCTCACCCGTGCGCTCAGCCGTGCGACGACTTGTCCGAGGGCTCGATCGTCACCCGTGCCGCCACCGGCAGATGGTCGCTGCCGGTCTCCGGGAGGGTCCAGGACGCCGTCGGTTCCATGCCGCGGACCATGATCTGGTCGATCCGGGCCATCGGGAACGAGGCGGGCCAGCTGAAGCCGAAGCCGTTGCCCGCGGCGCCCTGGGTGGAGCGCATCTGGGCGGTGACGGCGTTCAGGGCGCGGTCGTTCATGGTGCCGTTGAGGTCGCCGAGGAGGGCGACCTGCTGGATCGGCTCGTCGGCGATGGCCTCGCCGAGCGCGTTGGCGCTCTTGTCGCGCTGGCGGGCGGTGAACCCGGCCTCCAGCTTCACCCGCACCGAGGGCAGATGGGCGACATACACGGCGACCGGCCCGTCCGGGGTCGCCACCGTCGACCGCATCGCGCGCTCCCAGCCGAGCTTGATGTCGACGGGCTCGGTGCCGCTCATCCGGTACTTGCTCCACATCCCGACGGTGCCGACGACCTCGTGGTACGGGTACGTCGCCGCCAGCGCCTTCTCGTACACCGGCACCGCGGTCTCGGTCAGCTCCTCCAGGGCGACCACGTCGGCGCCGGAGGAGGCGACCTCGCGGGCGGTGCCGGACGGATCGGCGTTGTCCGCGTTGACGTTGTGGGTGACGACGGTGAAGTCGCCGCCGACGCCGGTCTTGCTGGTGACGAGTCCGCCGAAGGTGTTCAGCCAGACGACGGTGGGCACCAGGAGCGCGATGAGCGCGGTCGCCGACTTCCGGACCAGCGCGAGGATCAGCAGCAGCGGGATCGCGACGCCGAACCAGGGCAGGAACGTCTCCGTCAGACTGCCGAGGTTGCCCACGGCGTTGGGGACCTGGGCGTGCAGCAGCATCACGAGAGCGGCGAGGACCGCGAGAACGGCGAGGACGATGCCGCGCCGCCAGATCCGCCGGTCCCCTCTCCAGCCGCCGAAGAGGCGGCCCAGCAGGCGCCGGAGCCGGGATCGTTCGCGGTCGTGGCCCGTGCCGCCGCCGCCCGTCTCCGTCATGTACGCCTGCGCCATACCGTCGCCTCACTGCCTGCCGTGCACTTCTTCCCCGCGACTAAAGACCCTAGGGGATGATCGCCGCGGTTCCCGCCGCCATCCGGCGGCCCATGGGTACGAGGACGAACAACCCGCTGTTCGGAGTTCCGAACCGGCGGACGGGTCACGCGGTCTGTAACGAAACGCGCACATTGAACGCGCCCACTGACTGTGACTCACTTCGCAGGCGGGCGCAGCCCTTCGAGCACCGTGTCGACGATGTTCGCCGCGAGATCCTCGGGGAGGGAGGCGTCCGGGCGCATGACCGTGCGGACGAGCATGGGGCCGAAGACGAGATCGCCGGCGAGGTCGATGTCGACGTCGGCGCGGAGTTCGCCGTTGTCGCGGCCCCGGCGCAGCACGTCGGCGAGGGTCCGGCGGCGGGGGGCGACGACGTCCGCGTGGTAGGCGTCCCAGATCTTGGGGCTGCTCTTCATCTGGGCGATGACGTTGTGCAGGATCGCCGAGGGGCGGTTGAGCAGTCCGCGCCTGCGGGCCGCCTCCATCAGGACGACGAGGTCGTCGCGCATGGAGGTGCCGGGCAGGACGGGGTCCGGGGGTTCGGCGGCGCGCAGCACGTCGACGAAGAGCGCCTCCTTGCCGCTCCAGCGGCGGTAGATGGTCGCCTTGCCGACACCGGCCGTGCGGGCCACGCGTTCGATCGACAACTCCGCGAGCGGGACGCCCTCTTCGAGGAGCTTCATCGCGCCTTCGAGGATGGACCGCTCCACGGCCTCGCTGCGGGGCCGCCCGCGCCCGGGACTGCCGTCCCGGACCCGCCCGTCTCCGGCATGACTCTCGGCGAGGCTCAAGGTCGACTCCGTCTCTGTGGTGGGGGCTCCGATTCTCCGTCAGTGGTCGGCGGCCACCAACTCCGGCTCCTCCTTGCCCTTTTGGCCGTCCTTGCCGCGTCCCGGCAGGAACACCGCCATGGCCACCGCGCCGAGCAGGGCGATCCCGGCCCCGCACAGGGCGGTCACATGCATGGCGTGCAGGAAGGCGTCGTGGGCGGGCTCGACCAGGGCCTCGCCCCGGGCGCCGAGCCGGGCGGCGAGTCCGAGCGTGGCCTCGATGGACTCGGCGGCGGCGTGCGGGGCACCGGCCGGCAGCTTGTCCTCGATGCCGCCGCGGTAGGCGGTGGAGAGGACCGAGCCGAGGACGGCGATGCCGAGGGCGCCGCCGACCTGGCGGAAGGTGTTGCTGAGCGCGGACGCGGAGCCGGCCTTCTCGCGCGGCAGGGCCTGCATGATGAGGACGCTCAGCGGGGTCATCACATGGGCCATGCCGACACCCATGAGGAAGAAGATGACTTCCAGCACCCAGATCGGGGTGTCCGCGTCCAGCACGGCGAACGCGGCCAGCATCCCGGCGATGAGGGTCATACCGGCCGTGCACACCGCGCTGTTGCCGAAGCGGTCCACGACGAGGCGGGCGCGGGGCGCGAAGACGAGCTGGGCGATGGCCAGCGGCAGCATCAGCAGACCGGTCTGGAGCGGGGAGTAGCCGCGTACGGTCTGGGTGTAGAAGACGGAGAAGAAGGTCACGCCCATCAGCGCGAAGAAGACCACGCCGATGACACCGATGGCGGTCGAGAAGACCTTGTTCTTGAAGAACGACATGTCGATGGACGGGTGGTCGCTGCGCTTCTCGAAGACGACGAAGGCGGCGAGGACCGCAAGGCCGGCCGCGATGGTGGCGAGGACCGTGGCGTCGGTGAAGTCGGCGAGCTGGCCGCCGCGGATGATGCCGTAGACGAGGAGCACCAGGCCGACGACGGAGAGCAGGACGCCGACGGGGTCGATACGGCCCGGGTTCGGGTCGCGGGAGTCGGGGACCAGCCAGAGCATCAGGCCGAGCGCGAGGGCGACGATCGGCACGTTGATCAGGAAGACCGAACCCCACCAGAAGTGGTCCAGCAGGACTCCGCCGGTGATCGGGCCGATGGCGATGGCGAGGCCGACGCCGCCCGCCCAGATGCCGATGGCCTTCGGCTGCTCGTCGCGCTCGAAGACGTTCATCAGGACGGCGAGGGTGGCGGGCATCACGAAGGCGGCGCCGAGGCCCATCACCGCGCGGAAGACGATCAGCTGGGCCGGGGAGCCCGACATCGCGGCGAGCGCGGAGCCCACCCCGAAGACGACGAGCCCGCCGAGCAGCACCTTCTTGCGGCCCAGGCGGTCGCCGAGGAGGCCCGCGGAGAACAGCAGGCCGGCGAAGACCAGTGTGTAGGCGTTGATCGCCCACTCCAGCTCGCTCTGGGTGGCGCCGAGACCGGTGGGCGCCGGGGTGGAGATCGTCTTGATGGCGACGTTGAGGATCGAGTTGTCGAGCACCACGATCAGCAGGCTCAGCATCAGCACACCGAGGATCACCCACCGGCGGCGGTGCACGGCCGCCGGTATGCGGGAGCGGGAGTCGTCAGGCCCTGCGGTAGTCATACGGTCGAGCGTAGACCTATTTCGATACGGGACCGTCTCGTATCGTAAATCCTTGGGAATCTTTTACCCGGCTCTTACGTGCCGGAGGTCCCGGCTCCCGCGCGCGGGCTGCCTGAACCGTCACACGCACCCGCCCTGGCCCTCCCCCGCCCGAGGTGCCACCATGGAAGCGGTCCGGGGACACCGTCAGGGTGCCTCGAGATGACATGAAGGAGCTGTAGCGATGACGCAGCTTTCGGCTGCCCAGAGCAAGTCCTCCGACGGCAGCAAGGCGCTGTACGGAGGCAAGGGCACACGCCGTATCACCGTCCGGGACCTCGCCCTCGCCAAGGAACGCGGCGAGAAGTGGCCCATGCTCACCGCCTACGACGCGATGACCGCGTCCGTGTTCGACGAGGCCGGCATCCCGGTCATGCTCGTCGGCGACTCCGCGGGCAACTGCCACCTCGGGTACGAGTCGACCGTGCCCGTCACCCTCGACGAGATGACCATGCTCTCGGCGGCCGTCGTACGGGGCACCGGCCGCGCCCTGATCGTCGGCGACCTGCCCTTCGGCTCCTACCAGGAGGGCCCGGTGCAGGCGCTGCGCTCGGCGACCCGGCTGGTCAAGGAGGCCGGGGTGGGCGCGGTCAAGCTGGAGGGCGGCGAGCGCTCGCATCGGCAGATCGAACTGCTGGTCGAGTCCGGCATCCCGGTGATGGCCCACATCGGCCTCACCCCGCAGTCCGTGAACGCGATGGGCTACCGCGTCCAGGGCCGGGGCGAGGAGGCCGCGCAGCAGCTGCTGCGCGACGCCAAGGCCGTCCAGGACGCCGGCGCCTTCGCGGTCGTCCTGGAGCTGGTCCCGGCGGAGCTGGCGGCCGAGGTCACGCGGGTGCTCCACATCCCGACCATCGGCATCGGCGCGGGCGTCGAGACCGACGCCCAGGTGCTCGTGTGGACCGACATGCTCGGGCTGACCGGTGGGCGCGTGCCGAAGTTCGTGAAGAAGTACGCCGATCTGCGCGCGGTCATGAGTGACGCGGCGAAGGCGTTCGCGGAGGATGTCGTCGGCGGGACGTTCCCGGCGGAGGAGCACTCCGTCCACTAGGCCATTGCGGTACCACCACTGCGGCCCGCCGATCTTCCCCCGTCGGCGGGCCGCGGCATTGTCCGTGGACCCGCACCCGACAACCCACCCCCTATCGGCCCCCCGTCGGCCGTGTCGGTGGGCTGTCGGTGGTTTGTCGGTGGGGGCTGGGACCGTCGTCCGCATGACACGAATCGACAAGAACGCCAGCGGCGCGAAGGGCGCTGTCACCGTGCGGGGGCTGGTCAAGCACTACGGCGAGACCAGGGCGCTGGACGGTGTCGACCTGGATGTGCGTGAGGGCACCGTGATGGGGGTGCTCGGACCGAACGGGGCGGGCAAGACCACGCTCGTACGGTGCCTGTCCACGCTGATCACACCGGACGCGGGGCACGCCACCGTGGCCGGCTACGACGTCGTACGGCAGCCCCGGCAGCTGCGCCGGGTGATCGGGCTGACCGGGCAGTACGCGTCCGTGGACGAGAAGCTGTCCGGCTTCGAGAACCTGTACATGATCGGCCGGCTGCTGGACCTGCCCCGCAAGGAGGCGCGGAGCCGGGCCACCGGTCTGCTGGAGCGGTTCTCGCTGACCGACGCGGCCAAGCGCGCGGCGGGCACGTACTCCGGCGGTATGCGGCGGCGGCTCGACCTGGCCGCGTCCATGATCGGAAGCCCGGCGGTGCTGTATCTGGACGAGCCGACGACCGGACTGGACCCGCACACCCGCAACGAGGTGTGGGCCGAGGTGAAGCGGATGGTCGGCGACGGGGTGACCGTGCTGCTGACCACCCAGTACATGGAGGAGGCCGAACAGCTGGCCTCCGAGCTGACCGTGATCGACAAGGGGAAGGTGATCGCGGGCGGCCGGATCGAGGCGCTGAAGGCCCAGGTCGGCGGGCGCACCCTCCGGGTCCGGCCGGCCGATCCGGTGCAACTGCGGCCGTTGGCCGGGGAGTTGGACGGGCTGGGCATCACCGGGCTGGCCACGACCACCGTGGACACCGAGACCGGCACCCTTCTCGTACCGATCCTCAGCGATGAACAACTGACCGCCGTCGTCGGCGCGATCACCGCGCGTGGCGTCACGATCGCCTCGATCAGCACCGAACTGCCCAGCCTGGACGAGGTGTTCCTGTCGCTCACCGGCCACCGGGCCAGTGCGCCGCAGGACGCCGCTCCGTCCCCCGCCTACGAGGAGGTCGCCGTATGAGCACCGCCACCGTGCCCGCCACCTCACCCGCCACGTCGCCCGCCACGGGCGAGGCCGACGGCCGGATCGGGCTGCGGGCCCACGCCCGGCACACCGGCGCGCTGGTCCGGCGCAATCTGCTGTGGATCCGGCAGGACCCGGAGTCGATGTTCGACGCGGTCCTGATGCCGATCGTCTTCACCCTGCTCTTCGTGTACGTCTTCGGCGGCTCCATCGGGCAGGCGCTCGGCGGCGGCCAGGAGCAGTACGTGCAGTACGTGGTGCCGGGGCTGATGGCGATGATGGGCATGAACATCGCCATGGGCGTCGGCACGGGCTTCAACGAGGACTTCCAGAAGGGCGTCATGGACCGCTTCCGGTCCCTGCCGATCGGCCGGTCCTCGGTGCTGCTCGCGAAGATCTCCGTCGAGTTGCTGCGCATGCTGGTCGCCACGACGATCCTGCTGACCGTCGGGGTCCTCATCGGCTTCGACATCACCAGCTGGTTGGGGCTCCTCGGGGCGGTGGGCCTGGCCGTCGTGTTCGGCTCGTCCCTGATGTGGATCTTCCTGGTGCTGGGCGTGACGATGAAGAACGCTCAGTCCGTGCAGGCCATGGGCTTCCTGGTGCTGTTCCCGCTGCAGTTCGGGTCGTCGATCTTCGCACCGACCCAGTCCATGCCGGGCTGGCTGCAGACCTTCACCGACTACAACCCGCTGTCGGCCCTCGCGGACGCCGCGCGCGGACTGATGACCGGCGGGCCGATCGCCCACGATCTGATCGTCACGCTCTGCTGGTCGGTGGGGCTGACGGCGGTGATGGCACCGATCGCGATCCACAAGTTCAAGACGAAGAGCTGAGGTTCGGGACGGAGAACCGGCCGCCGGGCCCGGGCACCGGCGGCCGGGGTCAGACGAGGGCGGTGGCCTCCTCCGGGGTGAGGGCGCCGCCCTCGGCGTACGCGCGGTCGTACGCGGCGGCGTCCAGCCGGGCCCGGACCACGGCATCGGCCTTGGCGCGGGCCTCCACCTCCATGGGGCTGGAGAAATGGCCCGGCGGCAGCAGCGCGTCGGCGGCGCCCAGGAGACGGGCGGCGTCGAGGGCACGGGCCCCGTCGTCGACCTCCGCGACGGAGATGGCGGCGGTCACCAGATGGATGGCGGGCATATGGGGCGCGACCATCCGGGACAGTCGGTCCAGGCTGCGGTCCAGCGCCTGCCGCATCAGCCGCAGCGCCTCCTCGTGGCACCCGTCCATCATCTCCAGCCAGCCCTCGACACCGAGGACGAACCCGGCGAAGAGCACGAAGCTGGCCGCGGCGAAGTCCTCGCGGAGCAGCGTGATCTGTTCCCGGGCCTCGGCCATGCGCCCGCTGCGGCCGAGCCGGACCGCGAGGAAGAGCCGGGCCGCGGGCACCGCCTCTCGGGCCACCCTGCGCCCGGTGTCCAACACCTCGAACAGCATCTTCTCGCCGCGCTCGACGTCGCCGCTCTCGATGTACACACTGCCGAGCCGGACCCCGAGCACCCCCGACTGGGCGTGGGCGCCGAGCCGTTCGGCGTACGCGATGGCCCGCTCGAAGTCGGCGGCGGCCAGCGCGAACTCGCCCCGGCGCTCCAGGGACTCCCCGCGCGCCGACAGCGCCTCGGCGGCGCCCCAGGCGTCCCCGAGCCGGTCGAAGATCTCGAGCGCCTCGTCGGCGTCGGCGATGGCGTCGCCCGCCCAGTCGGTGCGGTTGGCGAGGATGTTGGCCCGCATCTGCAGGGTCTGCGCCAGCTCCCAGGCGAACCCGAGGTCGCGGCAGGTGCGGATGTTGGCGTCCAGGACGGCGCGCAGCCGGACCATGTCGCCGGTCAGCAGGACGGCGTAGAACCACATGAACCCGGGGAAGCGGCAGGTCTGCGGCTGGCCGGGTTCGTAGGTGGCGCTGATGACCCGCAGTTTCTCCTGGCTCTCGGGGGTCTCCCAGGCGGGCAGCTCCATGTCCATGCAGGCCAGATGGACGAGATGCACCCCGCGCCGGGCCTCGTCGAGGACCTGCGGGCTCATCGGCGGCGGACTGTCCACGGTCCGTCCGCGCAGGTCCGGGACGGGGCGGGCGGGCGCGGTGAACGGGTCCGGGCCGAGATCCTTGACCTGGGCGGACCAGTGCCGGGCCTCGGTCTTCAGATCACGCATCTGCCAGTACCAGCACAGCGACAGCGACAGACAGAGCGCCTCCTGCTCGTCCCGCTCGGCGACGGCGTACCTGAGGGCGGTACGGATGTTCTCGTACTCCAGCTCCAGCAGCTCGATCGCGGCACGCTGGCCGGAGCCGCGCAGCAACGGGTCGGTGGCGCGGGCGAGTTCGCGGTAGTACGTGAGGTGGGCGCGGGCGGCGGCGGGGCGGGTGCCCGTCTCGTCGAGGCGTTCGCCGGCGTACTCGACGACGGTCTCCAGGAGCCGGTAGCGCATTCCGTCGTCCGCGCCCGTGCCCGAAGGGGCGGCCACGACGAGGGACTTGTCGACGAGCGAGCCGAGCGCCTCCAGCGCGGCCGGTCCGCAGACGGCCTCGGCGGCGGCCAGGTCGCAGCCGCCTGCGAACACCGACAGTCTTCGCAGGACGTCCCGTTCCTCCTCGTCGAGCAGTTCCCAGGACCAGTCGACGACCGCGCGCAGCGTCTGCTGCCGGGGCAGGACGGTACGGCTGCCGGAGGTGAGCAGCCGGAAGCGGTCGTCGAGCCGGTCGGCGATCTGGCGGGGGGTCAGCATCCGCAGCCGGGCCGCCGCCAGTTCGATGGCGAGGGGGAGCCCGTCGAGGCGGCGGCAGATCTCGGCGGCGGCCTCCGGGTCGGCGTCCACGGTGAAGCCGGGCCGGGCCGCCGCTCCCCGGTCGGCCAGCAGCCGCAGGGCGTGGGGCTCCGTCAGCGGTTCCACCGGGCGCAGCAACTCCCCCGGTACGCCGAGGGGTTCGCGGCTGGTGGCCAGGACGGTCAGTTCCGGGCAGCGCTGGAGGAGCTGGTCGACGAGGTGGGCGGCGGCGTCCACGACGTGTTCGCAGTTGTCGAGGATCAGCAGCATGCGGCGCCGGGCGCAGTGTTCGGCGAGCCGGGTGAGGGGGTCGTCCTGGCGGTCGGCCGCGACGCGCATCTCCTCGGCGCCGGCGCCCCGCAGGACGGTCTCGCGGGCGCCGAGGGCGGTGAGGACGGCTTCGGGGACGTTCGCGGGGTCGTCGACGGGGGCGAGTTCGGCCAGCCAGACGCCGTCCGGCACGGTCTCGGCGAGCGTCTCGGCCGCCTCCTGGGAGAGGCGGGTCTTGCCCGCGCCGCCGGGGCCGAGGAGGGTGACGAGGCGGGTGGTGGTGAGGTCGTGGCGGAGGGTGTCGATGTCGGTGTCGCGGCCGACGAACGAGGTGAGGCGGGCCCGGAGGTTGCCCGGAGGGCGGGCGGGGTGCGGGGCGCTGCCGCTTGGGCCCCGAGGGGGCGCCTTGTCGGGTGCGGGTTCGTGGGGTTTCTCGCGCGGTTCCCCGCGCCCCTTTCGAGGCGCCTCGGTGAGCAGGTCCGCGTGCAGGGTGCGCAGGGCCCGGCCCGGGCTGGTGCCCAGGCGGGCCGACAGGAGGCGGCGGACCTCCTCGTACGCGGCCAGGGCCTCCGCCGTGCGGCCGGTGTCCCTGAGTGCCTGGAGGCGGAGCGACTGAAGGGGTTCGTCGAGGGGGTGGGTGTCGCAGAGGGCGGTGAGGTCGGGCAGGGCGGTCTCGGGCCGGCCCAGGGCGAGGGCGGCGGCGAGGCGGGCGCGGTGGGCGTCGAGGCGGCGGGTCTCCCAGCGGGCTGCCTCGGCGGCGCGGTCGGGGAGGTCGGCCAGGGGCGGGCCCTGCCAGAGGGCGAGCGCGTCGTCGAGGACGGAGGCGGCCCTGGCCGCGTCGCCGTCGGCGAGCGCGCGGGCGCCGTCGTCCGCGAGACGCTCGAAGCGGTGCAGGTCGATGTCGTCCGGGGCCGCCGTCAGACGATAGCCGCCGTTGAGCGAGGCGACCGCGTCCGGGCCGAGGGCTCTGCGCAGTCGGCCGACCAGCGCCTGGAGCGCGGCCGGGGCGTCGGCCGGCGGATCGTCGGCCCACACCTCGTCGACGAGCGCGGACGCGGGGACCGTACGCCCCGGCCGCAGGGCGAGCACGGTCAGCAGGGCACGCAGCCGCGCGCCCCCGACGGGCACGGGGGTGCCGTCGGCCTGCAGTGCCTGGGTGGTGCCGAGGATGCGGTAGCGCACGGATCCATTGTCTCTGCCGGAATCTCTCTGTCCTCACCCACCTTGCTAGGAACTCCGGGGCGACCGCGAGACGTTTTCGCCGTGTGCCCGGTACCGTCGGGGCGTCCGTACGAGTGATCGGCACCGCTGATCGATACAGCTAGGAGCCCCATGACCACCGCCGCGTCCCGCCGGAGCGACCGGAGGATCAGTCCTGTCTTCGTGGGGATCGTGGCCGTCATGGCGGTCACGGGCTGGGCCACCTGGACCGGCTTCGCCGAGCAGCCCGGTCTGGCCGTCTTCCTGTTCGTGACGTCCGCGTGGATCGTCTCGCTGTGTCTGCACGAGTACGCGCACGCCCGTACCGCCCTGCACAGCGGTGACATCTCCATCGGCGCCAAGGGCTATCTCACCCTGAATCCTCTGAAATACACCCATGCCCTGCTCAGCATCGTGCTGCCGGTCGTCTTCGTGATCATGGGCGGGATCGGTCTGCCCGGTGGCGCGGTGTTCATCGAGCGGGGGCGGATCCAGGGGCGCTGGAAGCACAGTCTGATCTCGGCGGCGGGCCCGCTGACGAACGTCCTCTTCGCGGCCGTCTGCACCGCGCCCTTCTGGCTGGGGGTCACGGACGGCGTCCCGGCGGCCTTCCTCTTCGCCCTGGCCTTCCTGGCGATGCTCCAGGTCACGGCGGCGATCCTGAACTTCCTGCCGGTGCCCGGCCTGGACGGCTACGGCGTGATCGAGCCCTGGCTGTCGTACAAGATCCGCCGTCAGGTGGAGCCGCTCGCGCCCTTCGGGCTGCTGCTGGTCTTCGCGGTGCTGTGGATCCCGGCGGTGAACGGCGTGTTCTGGGACGTGATCGACGCGTTCATGCGGGGCCTCGGCATCGAGGACCAGCTGTCCGACTGCGGGTACTGGCTCTACCGCTTCTGGCGCGAGGACAGCGACATCTGCCTCACGGGGATGTGACGGCCTCGCGCCCCTGCCTGGCCTTGCGGACGTAGTACCAGGTCATGTTGGACGACAGGCCCGCCATCAGCACCCACACCACACCCAGCCAGCTGCCCCGGGCGAAGGAGACCACGGCGGCGGTGACGGCGAGGAGACAGACGACGAGCGTGTAGACGGCGAGTCGGGGCATGGGGGTCGGCTCCTGACAGGGCGGTCGGGTCGGACGTCGGACGAGGCGTACGGCGTCCGACCAGTGTCCCCCATGCCCGAGGGCGTACATGCGTCGGCTACACGTCCGTGAGGCGGATGCCCGCGTGGGCCTTGTAGCGGCGGTTGACGGAGATCAGGTTGGCGACCAGGGACTCGACCTGGTGGGCGTTGCGCAGCCGGCCGGCGAAGATGCCGCGCATGCCGGGGATGCGGCCGGCCAGTGCCTGCACGATCTCGACGTCGGCGCGCTCCTCGCCGAGGACCATCACATCGGTGTCGATCTCGTCGATCTCCGGGTCTTCGAGGAGGACGGCGGAGAGGTGGTGGAAGGCGGCGGTGACCCGTGAGTCCGGGAGCAGGGCGGCGGCCTGCTCGGCGGCGCTGCCCTCCTCCGGCTTCAGCGCGTAGGCGCCCTTCTTGTCGAAGCCGAGCGGGTTGACGCAGTCGACGACGAGCTTGCCCGCCAGTTCCTCGCGCAGCGATTCGAGGGTCTTGCCGTGGCCGTCCCAGGGCACGGCGACGATCACGATGTCGCTGCGGCGGGCGGTCTCGGCGTTGTCGGCGCCCTCGACCCCGTGGCCGAGTTCCGCGGCGACACCCTGTGCGCGGTCGGCGGCCCGCGAGCCGATGATCACCTGCTGGCCGGCCTTGGCGAGGCGGTAGGCGAGGCCCTTGCCCTGCGGCCCGGTGCCGCCGAGCACGCCGACGACGAGTCCCGACACGTCCGGCAGGTCCCAGGGGTCCTTGGCCGGAGCCTTCGCGGGAGCCGTCGCGGCGGGCTGCTGTGCGCTGTCAGTAGAGGTCATGGGCCGACTTTACGTGCGGGCCCCACGGCGGTGGCGGTGAGGTGCGCGCGGTCACGGGCGTCCGGCCGGTTCGGGCGGGTTCAGGCGAGGCTCTCGACCGGGATCCGCCGGAACGTGATCGTCTCGTACGCGCTGAAGTCGCCCGTCTCGTAGAGCAGTCCGACGGTGTCGCCGTCGACGCGGACGAGGTCGGAGTAGGCGGCGGGCAGGCCGTCGACGGTGTGGACGGGGCGCCAGGTGACGCCGTGGTCGGTGCTGGCGCGGACGGTCAGCAGGGCGCGGAATCCGGGGTCGGCCGGGCCGGAGTAGAGCAGCAGGTCGGGGTCGCGGAGCTGGAGGACGCTGCCCTCGACGACCGGACCGACGAGTCCCGCCTGCGGGCGGAAGGGTTTGGTGAGGGTCTCACCGCCGTCCGGCGAGTACGCGTCGGCGCGGGTGCCGGGGGCCGGGGAGTCGTTGCGGGTGTTGAAGTAGACGCGGCCGTCGGGGAGTTCGGTGGCGGTGGTCTCGTTGGCGTTGATGTGGCCGTCGGTGTTGTCGTCGACGTAGCCGATGCGCCAGGTGGCGCCCTCGTCGTCGCTGAGCAGGCAGTGGCCGCCGTTGTACCTGCCCTCGGTGCCGTTGTCCGTGCCGGTGGGCGGGAGGGAGTGGTTGGCGGGGACGACGACCCGGCCGGTGGAGAGTCTGAGCGCGTGGCCGGGGGTGGTGGCGTACCAGCGCCACTCGGGCCTCTTGGTCTGTGCGGTGATCTCCCGGGGGCCGGCCCAGGTGGTGCCCTCGTCGTCGCTGTGCCGCACCCAGACCCGGCGGCCGTCCGCCGCGCTCACGGTGCCGCGCCGGATGGCGTCCTCGGTGGCGTCGGCGGCGTTGCGGACGTGGACCAGCAGGATCCGGCCGCCGCCGAGGACGACGGGGGCGGGGTTGCCGGCGAGGGAGTCGCCGTTCGTGGCGGCGACCTGGAGCGGGCCCCAGGTCCGGCCGCCGTCCGTGGACCGCTTCAGCACGATGTCGATGTTCCCGAAGTCCTCCCGCCCGCCGACCCGTCCCTCGCAGAAGGCGAGCAGTGCGCCGGAGGCGGTGGCGACGACCGCAGGGATCCGGAAACTGGCGTAGCCCTCGTGGCCGGCGCGGAAGGGGATGCTGGTCTCGGGGGTGAGGGTCACTGGGGCTCCTGGGGTGGGGGGTGCGGCTCGGTTCCGCCGGTGGGGCGTGCGTGCCCGGCGCGGGCCAATTCCGGGTGAACACCGGGTCACGAGTGTCCGATTGCGGCAGGATGCGGGCGCATGGATGCCGTACGGGTCGCTTTGTTGCGTGACGTGCTCGCCGGGACCGAGTGGCTGGGGGCCACCCGGCGGTTCGCGGGAGCGCTGCGGGGGTCCGTGGTGTCCTACGGCGGTGGACTGCTGCTCGTGGGGACGGCCGCGTACGAGCCCTGGCATCTCGCGGCGCATCTCGTGGACGAGGCGGCCTGGTCGGGTACGCCGGAGCTGTCCCCCACGCTGGTACGGCACTCCGCGCGCCCCTCGGATCCGGCGCATCTCGCGGTGGGGCTCGGCCGGTTGTCGGCGGCGCGGCGGGGCGAGACCCTGCTCGTGGTGGCGCCGGCCGCGCCGGGTGCCGCCCTGCTGGAGCGGGTGCACGACGCGCGGCGGGCCGGGGCGACGGTGCTCGCGCTGGACACCGGCGACCGGGAGCTGGACGCGCTGGCCCACGAGGCGCTGGCGGCGCCCGAGGAACCGGACGTCGATCTCGACACCGTGCAGCATCTGGTGAGCGCGGCCGTCGGGGAGAACGCGCTGCCGGTGCCGCGCGGGCGGCGGCGCTTCCGTGACCGCCTCTCCCGCCTCACCGACCAGCTGACCTCGCCGCCGCCGACCCACTGGTGACCCGGTTCCGCCCCGCCCACGGTCGTCCCTGATTCAACTAATGATCATCTCTGTGTGAGGGGAACGTGCGCACAGTGTGATTGAATCGTGCCACCTCGGCCAGGTGGCTGGAATTGACTCCTTGGACCGCCGACCGAGCCGGATCTCATGTGCGCCAGGGGAGGGCCCTACATGAACGCCACCGTCTCCAACTTCTATTACGGCGCCGCGACCCCGGTCGCGGCCTATCTGATGGCCTGCCTCGGGGCGGCGCTCGGACTGCGGTGCACGACCCGGTCACTGAGACGCCCGCACCGCAGAGCCGGGTGGTTGACCCTGGGGGCCATATCCATCGGCTGCGGCATCTGGACCATGCACTTCATCGCCATGATCGGCTTCAGCGTCCAGGGCGCCCTGGTCAGCTACGACACGACGAAGACCCTGCTCAGCCTCGCGGTCGCCATCGCCGTCGTCGCGGTCGGCGTGTTCCTCGTCGGCTACCGGGGCGGTTCCCCGCTCACGCTGGCGACGGCCGGCGCGGTCACCGGGCTCGGTGTCGCGGCGATGCACTATCTCGGCATGGCCGCCGTGCACACCAACGGCACGCTGCACTACGCCATCCCGACGGTCGTCCTGTCCGTCGTCATCGCCGTCGCGGCCGCCACGGTGGCGCTGTGGGTGGTGGTCTCCATCCACACGCTGTGGGCCAGCATCGGGGCGAGCATGGTCATGGGGGTGGCCGTGACCGGAATGCACTACACCGGCATGGCCTCGGTCTCCGTCCACCTCACGGGCCGGTCCGCCGTCTCACAGTCCTCCGCCGACCTGCTGTCGTTCCTGCTGGCCATGCTCGCGGGGCCGCTCGTCGTCCTGCTGGTCGCCGCCGTCATCGTGATGTTCGACCCCGACATGGTGCTCGGCGACGCCGGGGACGAGCGCACGCCGCCCGCACCGCGCGCGGGCGACGCCGGCACCCCCGCGCGGCACCGGACCCCGTACGCCGGGACCCCCTACGACGGGACCCCGTACGACGGCCGTCCCTCCACCCGCATGGAGCGGTGAAGGGACGGCCGGGGGATCAGGCGTCGGGCTCCCCGGACGGGGAGTCGTGCCAGCGCGGGTCGGTCTCCCACTCCGCGTTGCGCTCCCGGGCCGTCTCCATGGCCCGGGTGGCTTCCTCACGGGAGGCGTAGGGGCCCATACGGTCCTTGCCGGGGCAGTCGGGCCCCTCTTCGACCTTCTTGTGCTCCAGGCAGTAGAACCACTCACCGGGCTTACCGACCGTGCGCCGCTTGAACAGGGGCATGACCTTCAGTTCCCTTCACCAGTCGTCACCGTCATGGTCCCCCACGGCCGCTGGTTAAACTCGCTGGCATGTCTGGCCAGTCGCTGCTCGCACCGGGGAAGCTCTCCCCCGCCCGCCCCGTGCCGGGGAACATCCGCCGACCCGAGTACGTGGGCAAGCCCGCCCCGACTCCGTACACCGGGCCGGAGGTGCAGACGCCCGAGACGGTCGAGGCGATGCGGACCGCCGGCCGGATCGCGGCGCGGGCGATGGCCGAGGCGGCGAAGCACATCGCCCCCGGGGTGACCACGGACGAGCTGGACCGGGTCGCGCACGAGTACATGTGCGACCACGGTGCCTACCCGTCGACGCTCGGCTACCGCGGCTATCCCAAGTCGCTGTGCACCTCGGTCAACGAGGTCATCTGCCACGGCATCCCCGACTCGACCGTGCTGAACGACGGCGACATCGTCAACCTGGACGTGACGGCGTACATCGGCGGCGTCCACGGCGACAACAACGCCACGTACCTGGTCGGCGACGTGGACGAGGAGTCGAGGCTGCTCGTGGAGCGGACCCGGGAGTCGCTGACCCGCGCCATCAAGGCGGTCAGGCCGGGGCGGCAGATCAACATCATCGGGCGGGTCATCGAGTCGTACGCGAAGCGGTTCGGGTACGGGGTCGTGCGCGACTTCACGGGGCACGGGATCAACTCGTCGTTCCACTCCGGGCTGATCGTCCCGCACTACGACTCCCCGCACGCCACGACCGTGATCCAGACCGGGATGACGTTCACGATCGAGCCGATGCTGACGCTCGGGTCGTACGACTACGACATGTGGGACGACGGCTGGACCGTCGTGACCAAGGACCGGAAGCGGACCGCGCAGTTCGAGCACACGCTCGTGGTGACGGAGACCGGCGCGGAGATCCTCACGCTGCCGTAGCTCCGCCGCCCCCGTCTCACCACAGCCCGCCGTCGCCTCCGGCCGACGGCGGGTTTTCCGTTGCGCGGATTCCCTGTGGGACTTGTGCGGATCCGGGGTAACGTTTTTACCGACAGGGAGTCGGGAACCTGTTGACTTAGGTAAGCCTAACCATAGAAAATGACCGCAGGTTCTCGTCCATCCCTCGTATCGGCCCGGAGGCCTTCATGCACGCGATGCCCGCGTCGGACAGTGACGCCACGGCGTTCTCCACGCTCATCCGCACCGCTTCGCACGAGCAGCACACCGAGGCGGAGTCCACGACGTTCATGGGCGACATGCTGGGCGGCAAACTCGGCGTCGAGGCGTACACGCGGTACACCGAGCAGCTGTGGTTCGTGTACGAGGCGCTGGAGGGCGCCGCGCCGGGGCTGGCCGATGACCCGGTCGCCGGGCCGTTCATCCGGCCCGAGCTGATGCGGCTGCCCGCGCTGGAGCGGGACCTGGAGCATCTGCGCGGCCCCGGCTGGCGGTCCACGCTCACGGCGCTCCCGGCGACCGAGGAGTACGCGGGGCGGGTGGCCGAGTGCGCGCGTACGTGGGCCGGGGGTTATGTGGCCCACCACTACACGCGGTATCTCGGGGACCTCTCGGGCGGGCAGATCATCCGGGACCGGGCGGAGAAGACGTGGGGGTTCGCCAAGAAGGGCGACGGGGTCCGGTTCTACGTGTTCGAGGAGATCGGCAACCCGGCCGCGTTCAAGCGGGGGTACCGGGAGCTGCTGGACGGGGTGCGGGCCGACGAGCTGGAGAAGCAGCGGATCGTGGGTGAGTGCAAGCGGGCGTTCGCGCTCAACACCGCGGTGTTTCTTGCCCTGGGGGACGAGTTTCCCTTGAGTGCGTAGGCGCTGCGCTTGCTTGGCCGTGGGGGTCGGGGGCGCTTGGGTCGTGGGCTCGGTGCGGGTGGGTGGGGGCTGGTCGCGCAGTTCCCCGCGCCCCTTAGAAGCAGGGGGCACCCCCTGCTTCGGCAAGCTCCCTAGCGCTCCAGGAAAACTCGTCCGCCAACCTCCACCCAGCCGTGTGGCTGCGGGGCCGTCAGGAGTTGGGAGCCGGTGCCCTGGGTGATGTTCAGGGCGCGGCCCAGTCGGGCGGTGAGCTGGAGGGCCGCCGCGCCGGTGGCCTCGTCCTCGTCGATGCCGTCGTCGCGGCCGGGGAAGGCGCGGGCGCGGACCCGGCCGGCGGCCTCGTCCTCCCAGGCCCAGGCGTAGATCCACTCGCCGGGCGGGGGCACGCGCAGGTCGTCGATCTCGGCGGCGGTGCCGTACTGGCGGAAGGTGCGGGGCGGGGCCCACTCCGGCAGGGCCTCGATCCAGCTGAACTCCCCGTCCAGCCGGGCCCCGACCACACCGGCCGGGGTGACCAGTTCGGGTACGTCGAGCAGCCAGGCCGCGCCCACACACGGGTAACCGGCGAACGGCAGCCGCCGCGAGGGGGTGTAGATGTCGATGACACCGCGCTCGGGGTCGTCCACGAACACGGTCTCGCTGAAGCCGAGTTTGGCGGCGAACTCCTGGCGCTCGACGCGGTCGGGCATGACGGAGCCCTCGCGGACGACGCCCAGTTCGTTGCCGTATCCGCCACGGGGCCCGCAGAACACGCGCAGTACGTCGAAGTCGGTCACCCCCGCATTCAAGCATCCACCGGCCCCGGGTCGTACCAGGTCACCGCAGTGCGGGACGGCGACCGGGCCGGGCCGATCCCACCCATGAGAGGACCAAGTGACCGTACTGGACAAGCCGGTCGGGCCGGAGAGGTCCGGCGGGCCCGCGGGGGCCGGCGGGTCACGGGCCCCCGTCCCCTCCGCCGCGACCGCTCCCGCCCGGCGGCGCGCCCCTCTCCTGCTCACCGCCGGCCTCGTCGCCGCCCTGCTCGTCCTGGTCCCGGTCGCCGGTGGGCTCGGGGCCTATCCGATCCCGACCGGGGACGTGATCGCCTCGGTGGCGCACCGGATCGGGCTCGGCGGGGCGGAGCTGGAGCGCGTCCCCGAGTCGGTGCTGTGGAACGTACGGTTCCCGCGGGTCGTGCTGGCGCTGCTGATCGGGGCGTCGCTCGGGTGCGCGGGGGCGCTGATGCAGGGCGTGTTCGGGAACCCGCTGGCGGAGCCGAGTGTCATCGGGGTCTCGCTGGGCGCGGCGGTGGGCGCGGTCGCCACGATCGCGTTCGGGATCACCTTCCTCGGGAACTGGACGGTCTCCGTCTTCGCGTTCGTCGCCGGTCTCGTCACCGTGTTCGTCGTGTACGCGATGTCGCGGTCGGGCGGGCGTACGGAGGTCGTGACGCTGATCCTCACCGGGATCGCGGTGAACGCGTTCGCGGGCGCCACCATCGGGCTGTTCATCTTCCTGGCGGAGGACACCGCGGCCGTCAACCAGATCACGTTCTGGCAGCTGGGCTCGCTCGCGCAGTCGACATGGCCGAAGGTGCTGGCCGTGCTGCCGTGCGCGGCGCTCGGGCTGGCCGTGGCGCCCTTCTACGCGCGGAAGCTGGACCTGCTCGCGCTGGGCGAACGGCCGGCGCGGCATCTCGGGGTGGACGTGGAGCGGCTGCGGATCGTGCTGATCCTGGTGGTCGCGCTGCTGACCGCCGCCGCCGTGAGCGTGTCAGGGGTCATCGGGTTCGTGGGGCTGGTCGTCCCGCATCTGCTGCGGATGGCGGCGGGGCCCGGGCACCGGTTCCTGATCCCGGGCAGCGCGCTCGCCGGTGCGGTCGTGCTGCTGGCCGCGGATCTCGCGGCCCGCACGATCGTCCAGCCCGCCGAGCTTCCCCTCGGTGTCCTCACCGCCCTGATCGGCAGCCCGTTCTTCTTCTGGCTGCTGCGCAGGACCCGTCGCAAGCAGGGAGGCTGGGCATGACGACGTCCAGGAGCGGCATCACGAGCGGCATGGCGTCGCTGCGGGCGCTTCTCCGGGGGCGCCTCACCTCGGGTGCCCCCACTCCCCCGGCCCCGGCCGCCGCCGGTGACGTCCTCGCCGAGGCGGAGGACGTGACCGTACGGCTCGGCGGCCGGGAGGTGCTGCGCGCGGTCCGCGTCGTGGCCCGCGCGGGCGAGGTGCTCGCGCTCGTCGGGCCCAACGGCGCGGGCAAGTCGACGCTGCTGGGCGCGCTGGCGGCCGATCTGCCGGTGGCCGGCGGGGTCGTACGGGTGCACGGGCGGCCGGTGGGCGAGTGGTCGGCGGCCGAACTGGCGCTGCGGCGGGCGGTGTTGCCGCAGTCGGCGGCGCTGTCGTTCCCGTTCACCGTGGAGGAGGTCGTCCGGATGGGGCGGGCGCCCTGGGCGCGGCGGCCCGAGACGGACGACGCGGACGACTGCGACGACACGGTCGTGGCGGAGGCGATGGCGGTCACCGAGGTCACCGGGTTCGCGGCCCGGCCGTTCTCCGCGCTGAGCGGCGGTGAGCGGGCCCGGGTGGCGCTGGCGCGGGTGCTGGCGCAGCGGGCGCCGCTGCTGATGCTGGACGAGCCGACGGCCGCGCTGGACCTCCGGCATCAGGAGCTGGTGCTGCGGGTGTGCCGGGAGCGGGCGCGGGCCGGGGACGCGGTGGTCGTCGTGCTGCACGATCTGGGGCTCGCGGCGGCGTACGCGGACCGGGTGGCGGTGCTGCGGGACGGGCGGATCGCGGCGGACGGGCGGCCGGCCGAGGTGTTCGAGGAGGAGCTGCTGTCGGAGGTGTACCGGCAGCCGGTCGAGGTGTTCCCGCACCCCCGGACCGGCGGTGTCCTGATCACACCGAAACGGGGGTAAGGGGCTTCTTGACCGTGGAATGGGGCTCTTGACCCGCTCTTGACCGGACTATGGGGGCTGTTTTGAGCCACCGTGACCGGGCTGTGCTCGTACGGCTCCGGGGAGCGGGCTTCACTGGGAGGACAGCGATCGGTGAGGTAAGCCTTACATAACCAGGGCTCGCCTCGCCTTCTCTGTGCGTCCCCTGTGTACTCCCTTGGAGCCGAAATGCGCCCCCTCAGTCGCCCCTTCAGACTCTCCGCCGTCACCGCCGCCACGACCGTGGCGGCCCTGACCGCGCTCACCGGTTGCACCGAGAAGAGCGGCGGCGGCGCGGACGGGGCGATCGCGGTGACCGCGACCGACACCACCTGCGAGGTGTCGAAGAAGGAGTTCCCGGCGGGGCACGTCGAGCTGGACATCGAGAACAAGGGCTCCAAGGTCACCGAGGTCTATCTCCTCTTCCCGGACGACCGGGTGGTCACCGAGCGCGAGAACATCGGCCCCGGCACCAGGCAGAAGGTCACCGCCGAGGTGAAGGAGGGCGACTACCGGATCGCCTGCAAGCCGGGGATGAAGGGCGACGGCATCCGGCAGGACGTCACCGCCACCGGCTCCGGCAAGATCGCCGAGCGGGACCCCCGGCTCGACGAGGCCGTGGCCTCGTACCGCAAGTACGCGCAGGAGCAGGCCGACGAGACCGTCCCGCTGGCGAAGGTGTTCGCCGAGGCCGTCAAGGACGGGGACGTCGAGGCCGCGAAGAAGGCGTACGCGCCCTCCCGGATCGGCTGGGAGCGCACCGAGCCGGTCGCCGAGTCCTTCGGGGACATCGACCCCAAGGTGGACGTCCGCGAGGACGGTCTGGAGGAGGGCCAGGACCCGGAGAAGGACTGGACGGGCTGGCACCGCCTGGAGCGTTCGCTCTGGCAGGACGGCAAGCTCACCGACCGGGACTCCGCGCTGGCCGACCAGCTGGTGACCGACCTGGAGGACTGGCAGAAGCGGGTCGGCAAGGCCGAGATCACCCCGACCTCCATGGCCAACGGCGCCAAGGAACTCCTCGACGAGGTCGCCACCGGCAAGGTCACCGGCGAGGAGGAGCGCTACTCGCACACCGACCTCGTCGACTTCAAAGCGAACGTCGAGGGCGCCGAGAAGTCGTACGCGCTGCTGAAGTCCGTCGCCGCCGAGAACGACCCGGAGCTGACGAAGGAACTCGACCAGCAGTTCGCGGCCCTGAACACGCTGCTCGACAAGTACCGCGAGGACAAGACGGGTTACGACTTCGTCTCCTACGACAAGGTCGGCAAGGCGGACCGCAAGGAGCTGTCGGACGCGGTGAACGCGCTGGCCGAGCCGTTGTCGCGGCTCGCGGCAGCGGTGGTGAAGTGACGATGGCCCCCGAGGACCCCTCCTCCGAGGCCCCCGGCACCCGTGCCCCCTCCCGGCGGGCGCTGATCGGCTGGGGCGGGGCCGGGCTCGCACTCGGTGCCGCCGCGGCCGGTGGCGCGGTGGCGGTGGCCCGTACCGGCGACGACCGCGCCGCCCCGGACGCGGGCGCCGCGATCGCCTTCCACGGCGCCCACCAGGCCGGGATCGCCACGCCCGTGCAGGACCGGCTGCACTTCGCCGCGTTCGACGTGGAGACCGACGACCGGGCCGAGTTCGTGGCGATGCTGAAGGAGTGGACGGCCGCCGCGCGCCGGATGACCGCCGGGAAGGCGGTCGGTGACGGTGGGTACGGCGGGCTGCCGGAGGCCCCGCCGGACGACACCGGCGAGGCACTGGGGCTGAAGCCGTCCCGGCTGACGCTGACGGTCGGCTTCGGACCGGCGCTGTTCGACCGGTTCGGGCTGGCCGGGCGGCTGCCCGAGGCGCTGGTGGACCTCCCGCGGTTCGCCGGCGACAACCTGGACAAGGCCCGCAGCGGCGGCGACCTCTGCGTCCAGGCCTGCGCCGACGATCCGCAGGTCGCCGTGCACGCCGTCCGCAACCTCGCCCGCATCGGCTTCGGCAAGGTGTCGGTGCGCTGGTCGCAGCTCGGCTTCGGCAAGACCTCCTCGACGACGCCCGAGGCGCAGACCCCGCGCAACCTCATGGGGTTCAAGGACGGCACCCGCAACATCGCGGGCACGGAGACGGACCGGCTGAAGAGGTTCGTGTGGGTCGGCGAGAAGGACGTCGACGCGAACGCGGCCTGGATGAAGGGCGGTTCGTACCTCGTCGCCCGGCGCATCCGGATGCACATCGAGCCCTGGGACCGGACCTCGCTGCGGGAGCAGGAGGACATCTTCGGCCGGGACAAGGGCGAGGGCGCGCCGGTGGGCAGGGCGAAGGAGCGGGACGAGCCGTTCCTGAAGGCGATGCTGCCGGACGCGCACGTACGGCTCGCGCACCCCGACTCCAACCACGGCGCGACGCTGCTGCGGCGCGGCTACTCCTTCACCGACGGCACAGACGGGCTGGGCCGCCTCGACGCGGGCCTGTTCTTCCTCGCCTACCAGCGCGATGTGCGCACCGGGTTCATCCCGGTCCAGCGCAATCTGGCCACGGACGCGCTCAACGAGTACATCCAGCACGTGGGTTCGGCGGTCTTCGCCGTCCCGCCGGGCGTCCGGGACGCGGACGACTGGTGGGGCCGGGCGCTGTTCACCGGACCGTCGACGAAGGACTGAGGCCGTGTTCGCGAACTATCTGATCGGGCTGCGCGAGGGCCTGGAGGCGAGCCTGGTCGTCTGCATCCTCATCGCCTATCTGGTGAAGACGGACCGCCGGGACGCCCTGAGGCCCGTCTGGGCCGGCATCGGCGTCGCCGTCGGGCTGGCGCTCGCCTTCGGCTGTGTCCTCGAATTCGGCTCCCAGGAGCTGACGTTCAAGGCGCAGGAGGCGCTCGGCGGCTCCCTGTCGATCATCGCGGTGGCTCTGGTGACCTGGATGGTCTTCTGGATGCGGCGCACCGCCCGCCATCTCAAGGCCGACCTGCACGGCAAGCTGGACGCGGCCCTGCGGATGGGCACGGGCGCGCTGGTGGCGACCGCGTTCCTCGCGGTGGGCCGGGAGGGCCTGGAGACCTCGCTGTTCGTGTGGACGTCCGTACGGGCGTCGGGCGACGGCACCGAGGGGCCGCTGGCCGGGGTCCTGCTGGGCCTGGCGACGGCGGTGGTGCTCGGCTGGCTGTTCTACCGGGGCGCGCTGCGCATCAACCTCGCCCGGTTCTTCACCTGGACCGGCGGCATGCTGGTCGTGGTCGCCGCGGGCGTGCTCGCGTACGGCTTCCACGACCTCCAGGAGGCCGACTTCCTGCCCGGCCTCACCGACAAGGCGTTCGACATCACCGGGACGATCCCGCCGGACAGCTGGTACGGCACCCTGTTGAAGGGCGTGTTCAACTTCCAGCCCGACCCGACGGTCCTCCAAGTCACGGTCTGGCTCTTGTATCTGGTCCCGACGCTCGCGCTGTTCCTCGCCCCGGTAGGGTTCGCCTCCGGGAAGGGGAAGGTGAAGATTCCTGATGAGCAGGGGCAGGGTGCGCGGGGTCCGGAGTCCACGAAGGCTCCGTGAGGGACGCGGGGTTCGTGAGGTTCGTACGACTCGTACGGCTCGTACGCTGGTGACCACGGCGGTGGCCGCGCTGTCGCTGACGGTGAGCGGGTGTGTCGTGGTCCGCGGCGACCTGGAGGTCGTCCCCGCGGCGACCCCGGGTGAGGCGGCGCGGGCGCTGGAGGACTTCACCGCCGCGTACAACAAGGCGGACAAGGCGTACGACCCGTCCCAGGACGCCTCCCGGGTCACCGGCGCGCTCGCCGACATCGACGGCGGCAAGCTCCGCTCGGGCGCGAAGCTCACCCCGGGCGGCAACCCCAACCATGTGGCGCTGAAGCTGTCCGACGTCCGGTACACGATCCCGGAGAAGGCGGCCTGGCCGCGCTGGTTCGTGGCCGACGCCACCGCCAACAAGGGCAACGCGACGGACCGTTGGCTGTTCGTCTTCACCCGGGACGGGCTGACCGATCTGTGGGAGGTGTCCTTCCTCACGGTCGTGCCCGCCGACGACATGCCCGAGTTCCAGAAGGACGCGGACGGCCACGCGCAGGTCGTCCAGCCCGACGACGCGCAGCTCTCCGTCGAGCCCGCGCAGCTGCCCGACCGGTACGTCACCTATCTCAAGGAGGACAGCGCCCTCTTCGCGGACGGCCCGTACACCTCCGAGGAGCGTTCCCGGCGCCAGAAGAACGCGGCGAAGCCGGGGCTGGCGCGGCAGTACATCGACGAGGCCCTCACCAACGGCGACTACGCGCCGGTCGGTCTGCGCACCACGGACGGGGGCGCGCTGGTCTTCTTCACCACCCGCACCTACCAGAAGCAGACCGCCGCGCCGGGCGTGAGCATCCCCGTCAGGGACGCGGCCGTACGGGCGCTGATGACGGGCGAGCCCAAGGAGTCCCTGACCCTGGAGTTCGTGAACAACCAGGCGGTCCTCGATCCGGCGAAGACCGAGTCGGACCAGCAGGTGAAGGTCCTGAGCCAGGTGGGCGGGCTCACGGGGGCCAAGGGCGAGTGACGCGGGGCGGGTGAGGCGGGGCGGGTGACCGCCGGTGGCCCTGGGGCGTCAGCCCCGGGAGGGCCAGGCCGTGCCCGCGTGGTCCGACTGCTCGCCCACATGGCGGGAGCAGGCGTCGGTGAGGATCTCCAGCAGGCTCAGCGGGTCCGGCAGCGGGTGTTCCGGGCCGCGTACCCAGTGGACCGTGAGATCACCGGGGAGCCGGGCCGGCGGGACGAGGACGTAGGACCCCCGGCAGTGCCAGCGCAGGCCCGGGTGCTCGTCCATGGTCTCCGGATGGCAGTCCAGCTCGCAGGGCCACCACTCGTCCTCGTCCTCGGGAGTGCCCCGGGTGAGGGTGAAGAAGAGCAGCCGTCCCTCGCCGGACTCGGACTCGGACTCCGCGACGGGCCCCACCTCGATCCCGGCGGCGAGCAGCCGCTCCAGGGCCTCGCTGCCGGCGGCGAAGGGTACGTCCAGCACGTCGTGGACCATGCCGGTCGCGGTGATGAAGTTGGCCCCGGGCTGGTGCCGGGCCCAGCGCTCGATCTGGGCGCGGTCGGTGGTGGACTGCGTCTGCCAGGCGAAGGACACCGGGTGCCGGGCCGGGGTGGGACAGCCCACGCGGTCGCAGGAACACCGGTAGCCCGAGGGGTGCGCGGCGGGCGCGAGCGGGAGTCCGGCGGCGGCCGCGGCGAGCAGCAGCTCCTCACGGCCGGTGTCGTCGGCGGCCCCGTCGAGCGGGCGGCCGGTACGACGGGCACGCAGCCACTCGGAGATCCTGCCCTGCCGACCGCTCCGGCCGCCGAACGTCGCGCTCATCTATCGCCTCGCCTCGCTGTGGTGCGGACAGCATGCTTCATCGTCGCACCATCCTGCGCCGAGGGTGGCCGGAGCCCCCATCCGGGGTAGGTGGGGCGATGCCGGGGTGCGGACAGCGATGGTGTGCTATGGCGCGCTTTGGCGGGATTTAGGGGCCGGTCGCGGGTACCGCCCGGACGCCCTTTGGGCGCCACTTGGTCGGATTGATCACACTCGGGCGGGGAGTTGACAGGGCTCAGCGGGGTGCGAGGCCGTACAGGGCGTACTCAACGAGGGTGTCCGTGTAGTCGTACGAGATGGGGCCCGTGTGCTGCAGCCAGCGCTGGGCGAGCGGGGAGACGAAGAGCTCCAGGGCGATACGCGGGTCGATCTCGGCGCGTACGGCCCCCCGCTCCTGGGCCGCGCGCAGCCGCTTCACATACAGCTGGAGCTGGGGTTCGAGCAGTTTGCCGACGAACTCGACACCGAGCTCGCGGTTGACCACGCCCTCGGCGGCCAGGGCGCGCGAGGGGACTTCGAACCGGGGGTCGAGGAGTTCGTCGACGGTGGCGCGCAGGACCGCCTTGAGGTCGGCTTCGAGGTCCCCGGTGTCCGGGATCTCGTACTCGGCCCCGTCCCCGATGACCTCGGGCCGGGCCGCGGCCTCCGCCGCCTGGGCGCTCAGGTCGATGAACGCCTCCAGCAGCACCTCTCCCTTGGAGGACCACCACCGGTAGATCGTCTGCTTGCCGACACCGGCGCGGGCCGCGATGCCCTCGATGGTCGTCTTCTGGTACCCGACCTCGCCGACGAGGGCGAGGGCGGCGTCGTAGATGGCGCGGCGCGACTTCTCGCTGCGCCGGGCGGAATCAGGGGCGGTCTTGTTGGCCATGCCCCGAATTTATCAGGTTGACAAGACGGTGCGTCTCGCCACACAGTGGAGGAGTCTTACGAGACGAACCGTATCGTCGCAGTGAAGGGGAGTGTCATGACCCGAGGTGGAGCAGGGAACATGCTGGGAGTCGGCGGCTCCCGTCGGAACCTGGGCCGCGACGCCCTGCGCGGCGGCCCCGCCGACCGCCGCGTCGGCGGCGGGCTCGACGCCCAGGCCCAGAAGCGGGAGCTGCTGCGCAGGTTCCAGGAGAAGCAGGCGCGCCGAGGCGAACAGGAGGAACGCCGGGGCGACCGCACAGCCGGTGACCGCGCGGCCGACGAGTCCTCGTGATCAGATGCGGCCCCGGGCCCGGACCACCCGGAGGGTGAGCCCGTCCGGGCTGGTCAGCCGTAGTACGGAGCGGTCGGGGTCGTCGGGCCACGAGGCCCGGCCCCGACCGTGCGCGTGCACCCGCGCGGCGACGGCGGTCGGGTCGTCCGCCCCGACCGTCAGCTCCCACCGCGGGGCCGCGGACCCGGTGGCGGCGGCGGTGAAGTCCGCGTGGGCGACGTCCGTGCCGGTCACCTCGCGGTAGAAGTCCCGGGCCCGGTCCGGCCGTTCACAGGTCAGGACCATGCGGTGCGGGGTGCCGGGAGAGCCCGGCGGGAACCGCCACCCGCCGAACCGGTAAGGCTGCCAGAGCGAGACGGCGGCCCCCACCGGATCGACCAGGGTGGCCAGACGGCCCTGGTCTCCCGCGTCGAAGGGCGGGACGACCAGCTCGGCCCCGCGCGCCACCGCCCTGTCCGTACGGCGGTCGAGGTCGTCGACCGCCAGGTAGTAGGCGATGTGGGCGGGGGTCCCGGGCGGGTAGACGGGCTGGGCAAGGTCGCTCACCCCGCCGACCGGGTGCCCGTCCGCCGTGCTGATCTTCGTCGCCCGGCGCCAGTCGTCCTCGTCGACGGCACAGCGCCAGTCCAGGGCGGCGGCGAGGAAGGCCCCGGTGCCGGGCAGGTCGCGGGTCTTGATGTCCAGCCAGCAGAACCCGGTCGGGGCGGCGGGGCCGGCGGTCATCCGGTCAGCTCCAGCACCCCGACCGTCTGGTCGCCGCTGGTCTCCCCCGTCGTACGGAAGCCGAGGCCGAGGTAGAAGGCCTCCGGGCCGTCGGGCCCGGGGTGCCAGGTGACGAAGAGGCGGTCGCCGCCGCGGCGGCGGATCTCGGCGGCCACCGCCTCGACGGCGAACCGGCCGTAGCCCATCCCCTGCGCGTCCGCGGCGATGTTGAGCCGCCAGAGCCCGGAGCGGATGTCGGTGCCCGAGCCGTCGCCCTTCCAGTCGATGTCGAGGAAGGCCATCAGGAAGCCGACGGCCCGGTCACCGTCCAGGACGAGCCGGGGCCAGGCGACACCGGGGTGCACGTACGCCTCGGCCAGCGACTTCTCGACCGGCTCCACCAGGTGTTCCTGGTCGGGGCGGATGCGGACGCCGAGCGCGGCGTCGAGGTTGGCGGGGGTTATCTCGGCCAGCTGTGGGGTGGTGGACATGATCGACGAGTTAGCCGGAACGGGTGTGCGGGCCGCAAGTGATTTACGCGGCCTCGTCAGGCACGGTCCGGCTGCTCGTCAGGCCCGGTCCGGTGGTTCGTCAGGCACGGTCCGGCTGCTCGTCGTCCCCGGCCGGCGGCCAGGAATCGCCCCACTCCGCGTCGCGGGCCGCCCGGTAGAGGAGGCCGTGGCGCTTGGTGACGGTGGTGCGGCCGAGGGCGGGCTCGGTCTCGCAGAGGTCCAGCAGGACCTGGCCCTTGCGGATCTGCGGCTTGCGGACGATGCGGGCGGGGGCCGGGACCGGGGCGAAGCGGGTGGCGGCGACGTAGCTGAACTTCTCGTCCTCGTACGGCAGCGAGCCGCCCTTGACCCGGCGGTGCAGGGAGGAACGGCTGACCCGGGCCGAGAAGTGGCACCAGTCCTCGCCGGGGACGATGGGGCAGGCCGCGCTGTGCGGGCAGGGGGCGGCGATGTGGAACCCGGCGGCGATCAGCCGTTCGCGGGCCTCGATGACGCGGGCGTAGCCGTCGGGGGTGCCGGGCTCGATGATCACGACGGCCTGGGCGGCGGTCGCGGCGGCCTCGACGACGGCGGTGCGGTCGGCGGCGGTCAGCTCGCCGAGGACGTAGGAGACGGTGACCAGATCCGTGCTCTCGACGGTGAGCGCCGAGCCGATCCGGGCACGCCGCCACTCGGCGGCCGTCAGCTCCGGGTTCGCCGCGGCGATCTCCCGGCCGAGCGTCAGCGCCGGTTCCGCCCAGTCGAGCACCGTCACCGGACGGCTTCCGTCCCAGGTCGCGTGCACCGCCCAGGTCGCCGCGCCCGTGCCCCCGCCGACATCCACATGGTCCGCGGGCACCCACCCGGGCACCGCCGCCGCGAACGCCTCCAGCGCCGAGCACACCGCCTCGAACGTCGCCGGCATCCGGTACGCCGCGTACGCGACCACGTCCGACCGGTCCCGCAGCACCGGCGCGTCCGTCGGCGTCCGGCCCCGGTAGTTCGCGATCAGCCGCTCCACCGCCCGCGCGGCCGACTTCGGCGGCAGTCCGTCGAGGAGCCCGGCGAGCGCGCCACGGAGGGTGTCGGCGGAGGAGGCGGCGGCAGAGGTGGGGGCGTTCACGCGGCGATTCTACGAGGCCCCCGGGCACCTCTCGCCGTGCCTGCCCCCTCCCCCTCACGTCCGCCTCACATCCCCCGCACCGCCCGCGCCACCCGTGTCCCCGCCGCCGCCCGGGCCGCGTTGAGGGGGGCGCCCCGGCGGGGGTGGACGGCGTTGGTGAGGAGGACGAGGAAGGTGTCCGTGGCCCGGTCGAGGACCAGGGACGTGCCGGTGAAGCCGGTGTGGCCGGCCGCGCCCCGGCCCGCCAGCCCGCCCATGAACCAGGGCTGGTCGAGGGCGAAGCCGAGGCCCGGTGGGGTGAACATCAGCTCGACGAAGTCGGGGCCGAGGATGCGGGCGGGCCCGTAGGAGCCGCCGGCCAGCAGGGTGCGGCAGAAGACCGCCAGATCGCGGGCGGTCGAGAAGAGGCCCGCGTGACCGGCCGCGCCGCCGAGGGACCAGGCGTTCTCGTCGTGGACCTCGCCGCGCACCATGCCCCGGTCCGCCTTCGCCCAGGGCCGGCGCTGGTCCTCCGTCGCGGCGGCGGCCGGGCAGGGGCCGAAGGTCGTCGACACCATGCCGAGCGGGTGGGTGATGCCGTCGCGGATCAGGACGTCGAGGGTCCGGCCGGTGAGGCGTTCCAGGACGTGCTGGAGGAGCAGCAGGTTCAGGTCGGAGTAGAGGTGGGCCCCGCCCGGCGGTGTCGTCGGGGCCTCCGCGCGGAGCATCGCCAGCCGGGCGGCGGCGGACGGGCAGTCGTACAGCGGGAGTTCGGGGCGGAGCCCGGAGGTGTGGGTGAGGAGGTGGCGGACGGTGAGGCCGTGTGTGGCGGCGCCCGTGAAGTCGGGGAGGTACGCCGCCACCTTCGCGTCGATGCCGAGGGTGCCGCGTTCCAGTTGCTGGACGGCGGCCACGGCGGTGAACAGCTTGGTGAGGGAGGCCAGGTCGAACGGGGTGTGGGGGGTCGCCGGGACGCGGGCGTCCGGCGGCAGTTCCCGGCCCCGGCCGGCGCGTTCGTCGTAGGCCTCGTAGCGGACCGCCCAGCCGGCCGCCTCCTCGACGGCGACGACGGGGCCGCGCCCGGCGAGGACCACGGCGGCGGGGGCCCGGGGCGGGTCCCCCTCCGTCAGTGCGCGCACGTCCTCCACGAGGCGGCGCAGTTCCTCGGGGTCGAGTCCGGCCCGTTCCGGGGTGTCCGTGCGCAGTCTCGGCGCGCTCAGCTCTCCGCTCCCTCCGTCGTCGGGTCCGACGCCCTGCCCGCCGGCGCGTCCGCGGCCGGACCCTCCGGACCCTCCGGACCCTCCGGGCCCTCCGGATCCGCCGAAGTGCCCGTCGTCGTACGCCTGTTCCAAGGACGGCACAGTGCCACGAAGCAGGCCGCGGCCACCAGGGTCGCGGTCACCTGGACGACGGCCATGGGCACGGCCGTGTCCTCGCCCGCGACGCCGACCAGGGGGGACGCTATCGCGCCGATCAGGAAGGACGAGGTACCCAGCAGCGCCGACGCGGAACCCGCCGCGTGCCTGACCCGCATCAGGGCGAGGGCCTGGGTGTTGGGGAGGGTGACGCCCATGGCGGACATCAGCACGAACAGGGCCGCCGCCACCGGGGCGAGACCGACCTCGCCGAAGACGCCCAGGGACATCAGCAGCAGCGCGGTCGCGGAGACGGCGACGACCGCGAGGCCCACCGCGAAGACCTTGTCCAGGCTGACGCGGCCGACCAGGAGCTTGCCGTTGATCTGGCCGACGACGACGAGGCCGACGGAATTGACGCCGAAGAGCAGGCTGAACGTCTGCGGGGAGGCGCCGTAGATCTCCTGGATCACGAACGGGGAGGCGCTGATGTAGGCGAAGAGGGCGGCGAAGGCGAAGCCGCCGGCGAGCGTGTAGCCCATGAAGACCCGGTCGGTGAGCAGCCCGCGCATGGCGCCCAGGGTCTCGCCGATGCCGCCGGCGTGGCGTTCGGCGGGGTCGAGCGTCTCGGGGAGCCGCGCCCAGACGACAGCGAGGAGCGCGATGCCGATGCCCGTGAGGACGACGAAGACGCCCCGCCAGTCCGTGACCCGCAGGACCTGGCCGCCGATCAGCGGCGCGATGATCGGGGCCACCCCGGAGACCAGCATCAGGGTGGAGAAGAACCGGGCCATCGCGTCGCCGTCGTACAGGTCGCGGACCACGGCACGGGCGATCACGATCCCGGCCGAGCCGGCGAGGCCCTGCACCAGCCGGAAGGCGATGAGGGTCTCGACGGTGGGGGCGAGGGCGCAGAGCGCGGTGGCGACGATGTAGACGGCGAGGCCGAGGAGCAGCGGGCGGCGGCGGCCGAACCGGTCGCTCATCGGGCCGATCAGCAGCTGGCCGAGCGCCATGCCCGCGAGACAGGCCGTGAGGGTGAGCTGGACCGTGGTGGCGGGGACGCGCAGGGAGTCGGTGACGTCCGGCAGGGCCGGGAGGTACATGTCCATCGCGAGCGGCGGGGTCGCGGTGAGCCCGCCGAGGATGAGGGTGACGAGGAGACCGGTGCGGCGGAGTGCCGCGGGGTTCGCGGGCGGCGCCTGTGGCCGCGCGGCCTCCCCCGCGACCGTCGTGTCCGGCCCGGCCTGCGCCGAGCCCGGTATGTGCCCCTCGGGCATGTGCCCCTCCCTCTCCGTTCGGTCCGCCGCCTATGCTCTCAGCTCGTACGACGTGGGTGGGGTCACATTCCCGCCCCGGGGCCGAGGACAGGGGTGGCGATGCCGAACGACGGACGACCGGGCGACGGACGAGCGGGCGACGGACGGTCGAACGACGGCCGTGTGCGGTGGGGGATCCTGGCGACCGGCGGGATCGCCGCGGCCTTCACCGCCGACCTCGTCGACCTGCCGGACGCCGAGGTGGTGGCGGTGGCCTCGCGCACCGAGGCCTCGGCGAAGGCCTTCGCGGAACGGTTCGGGATACCGAGGGCGTACGGCGACTGGCGCGCGCTCGCCGAGGACACGGACGTGGACGTGGTGTACGTCGCCACTCCGCACTCGGCGCACCGGGTGGCCGCCGGGATGTGTCTGGAGGCGGGGCGGGCCGTGCTGTGCGAGAAGCCGTTCACGCTGAACGTGCGGGAGGCGGAGGAGTTGGTCGCGCTGTCCCGGGAGCGCGGGCGGTTCCTGATGGAGGCCATGTGGACGTACTGCAATCCGCTGGTGCGGCGGCTGACGGAGCTGGTGCGGGACGGCGCGATCGGTGAGGTGCGGACCGTGCAGGCCGACTTCGGGATCTCCGGGCCGTTCCCGCCCTCGCACCGGCTGCGGGATCCGGCGCAGGGCGGGGGCGCGCTGCTCGACCTCGGGGTGTACCCGGTGTCGTTCGCTCAACTGCTGCTCGGGGAGCCGTCGGACGTGACGGGGCGGGCGGTGCTCTCCGAGGAGGGCGTCGACCTCCAGACCGGCATGCTGCTGTCGTGGGAGAGCGGTGCCGTCGCCTCGCTGCACTGTTCCATCGTGGGCGGTACGGGCACGTCGGCCTCGGTGACCGGTTCCGAGGGCCGTATCGACGTTCCGTCCGGCTTCTTCTTCCCGGACCGGTTCGTCCTCCACCGTGACGGCCGTGACCCGCAGACCTTCGCCGCGGACCCGGCCGACGGGCCCCGCAACAGCTTCCGGCACGAGGCCGGGGAGGTCATGCGGGCCCTGCGCGCCGGCGAGACGGAGTCCCCGCTCGTCCCCCTCGACGGCACCCTCGCCGTGATGCGCACCCTGGACGCGATCCGGGACCGTATCGGGGTGCGCTATCCCGGCGAGGAGCGGCAGAACGAAGGTTCGTTCGCGTAGGACGGGCCGCCGGCAAAACGAAGGTTCGTTCGCGGCCCACCCCGCCTCCCTACGCCGGTGTGAGCCCCGGGCTGCCCGCCTCGACCGCGAAGGACGCCACCGTGGAGATGCCGGCCCCGGGGGTCGTCACGTACGGGACGGCCCTGAAGTCGGCGCGGGCGGCCTCGCGGTCGAGGGCGACGGTGAGGTATCCCCGGCGGCCGTGGTAAAAGCGCATGTGGGGGTTGGCGGTCATATAGGTGTCCCAGTTGGCGGGCCTGTCGGAGCCGTTGCCGCCGCTGCTGATCGAGGTGGCGACGAGTTCCGTGCCGACGGTGCGGGACGAGCGGTCGTCGAAGTCGCGTTTGATGTCGAAGGCGTAGCCGACGTGGACGTCGCCGGTGAGGACCATCAGGTTCTCGACGCCGGCGGCCTCCGCGCCCGCGAGGAGGCGTTCGCGGGAGGCGGTGTAGCCGTCCCAGGCGTCCATCGCCACCCGGTAGACGTCGCCGACGGCGTTGCGGCGCTGGGAGAAGGTGACCTGCTGGGGGACGACGTTCCAGACGGCGTCGGACCGGTCCCAGCCGTCGAGGAGCCAGCGTTCCTGTGTGGCCCCGGTCATCGTGCGGGCGGGATCGTGGGACTCCGGCCCGGGGATCTGCCAGCCGTCGCCCTGTGCCTGGTTGGAGCGGTACTGGCGGGTGTCGAGTATGTCGAACTGGGCCAGGCGGCCCCACCGGAAGCGGCGGTAGAGCTTCATGTCGGGGCCCTCGGGGCGCTGCGGGCGGCGCAGCGGCTGGTTCTCCCAGTACGCGCGGTAGGCGGCGGCGCGGCGCAGCAGGAACTCCTCGGAGGGCTCGCCGCCGTCGGGGTTGTCGCCCGCGTAGTTGTTCTCGGTCTCGTGGTCGTCCCAGGTGACGACGAAGGGGTGCGCGGCGTGGGCGGCCCGCTGGTCGGGGTCGGTCTTGTGGAGGGCGTAGCGCAGCCGGTAGTCCTCCAGGGTGACCGTCTCGTGGTTGAAGACGTCGGGCAGGACGCGGTCGGTGTAGTTGCGGGCGCCGCCCACCGAGTTGACGGCGTACTCGTACAGATAGTCCCCGAGGTGGAAGACGACATCGATGTCCTCGTCCGCGAGGTGCCGGTAGGCGGTGTAGTAGCCCTGTTCGTAGCGCTGGCAGGAGACCGCGGCGAAGGAGAGGCCGGTGGCGCCGGTCAGATGGCCGCGGCCGGGGGCGGTGCGGGTGCGGCCGGTCTCGCTGATCCAGGCGCCGGTGCGGAAGCGGTAGTGGTAGACGCGCCCGGGAGCGAGGTGGGCGACCTCGACGTGGACGGTGTGGTGGAACTCGGGGTGGGCGGTGGCGGTGCCACGTCTGACGATCCGCCGGAAGTTCTCGTCGTGGGCCAACTCCCAGTGGACGGCGACGCGTTCGGCGGGCAGTCCGCCGTCCGGCTGGTACGGGGCCGGGGCGAGCCGGGTCCACAGGAGCACGGAGCCGGGCAGCGGGTCGCCGGAGGCCACGCCGAGGGTGAACGGGTCCTCGGTGATGCGCCGAGCGTCGAGCGTGGCGGCGGCAGCGGCGCCGGCGGCCGGGAGGTTCGTCGCGAAGGCGAGCGCGGCGGCGGCGCCCGTGACGGTGAGGAAGCGACGGCGGTCGAAGTGCCGGGCGGCTGCGCGGAGTTCGGAGGCGTGCGACGAACGGGGCTGCGTCGGTCCGTGGGCTGCGCGTGTCATCTGGCCCTCTCCTGACGGTAGTTGTCGTAAGTCATTGGAGTGGCCAGGTTCGACGATCTTGTGTCACGTACACAACAGCCAGGTGGCGGACGTATGAGTTCCGGATGTTCCGACCGTTCCGGATGTTCCGGATGGCCCGTTTTCCCCGGACGGCCCGGTCGTTCCGGACGGCCCGGTCGTTCCGGACGGCGGGCCCTTCCTCCGCGGCCGGACTCATCACCTCCCTTACGCTGCGAGGCCATGAACGCTATGCGAACCAAGATCGCGATCGTGACAGGCGCCGGCTCCGGCATCGGCCGTGCCGTGGCCGTGGAACTGCTGCGCACCGGCTGGTCGGTGGCGCTGGCGGGCCGCCGCGAGGACCGGCTCGCCGAGACGGCGGCCGAGGCGGCGGCCGAGGCGGGCGCCGGCCCGCACGGCGGGTCCCCGGAGGCGCTGTGCGTCCGTACGGACGTCTCCCGCCCCGGCGACGTGGAGGCGCTGCTCGCCGCCGTGCGCGACCGGTTCGGCCGGCTGGACCTGCTGTTCAACAACGCGGGCACCTTCGGACCGGGCGGGGTGCCGGTGGAGGAGCTGGACTACGCGGCCTGGCGGCACGTCGTCGACACCAACCTCAACGGGGCGTTCCTGTGCGCCCAGGCGGCCTACCGCCAGATGAAGGACCAGGACCCGCGGGGCGGCCGGATCATCAACAACGGCTCCATCTCCGCCCACACCCCCCGCCCGCACTCCGTCGCCTACACCGCCACCAAGCACGCCCTGACCGGCCTCACCAAGTCCCTCTCCCTGGACGGCCGCCCCCACGGCATCGCCGTCGGCCAGATCGACATCGGCAACGCGGCGACGGACATGACCGAACGCATGGCGAAGGGAGTCCCCCAGGCGAACGGGGAACCGCTCCCCGAGCCCGTGATGGACGTCGCCGACGTGGCCCGCACGGTCCGGCACATGGCGGAGCTGCCGTTGGAGGCGAATGTGCAGTTCGCGACGGTGATGGCTACGACGATGCCGTACATCGGGCGGGGCTGAGGCAGCCGCGGCGGGACTCGTCCACACCTCAACTTGCACAAACGGAAGACTCCCCTCCGGTCCATTCGGGCACGTGGGAGGCATATGCTCAGGACTCGTCTCCACGAGAGCTTCACACTTGGAGGCGGCGGCTTCCGTGGCCAACCCGAGGGGGGTGGCGGGCGGCCGTTCCGTGGTCCGGAAGGGGGCGGACCTCGCGTGGGACCGCGAGGTAAGCACCGGAGCACGGAACGGCCGCCCGCCGACATTCACCCCCGGTACGCGCTTCTCCGGGCGGTATCCAAGCCGCGTTTCCTGGCAATGGCCCATGGGTGGCCCAGGAATGGGCTGTCTTATCGAAATCTGATCCCGGGCGCCGATTTCTCAGGCCTCACACATTCCTTACTCAGGGCCCCTCAAAGGTTCCTCCCTAGCTTGTGACCGCGCCCACAGCGGGCGCCAAGAACCTTTGAGGAACGGGATGTTTGGCATCTATCTCAAGCGGGAGCTGAGCCGGCGGAAGAAGGCGGCTCTGGTCATCGCCATGGGTCTGGCGCTCGGAATCGCGCTGGTCATCACCGTCAACTCGGTCTCGGCGGGGATGCGGCAGGCGCAGGACAAGGTCCTTCAGTCGCTCTACGGTCTCGGCACCGACATGACGGTCACCAAGGCCAGGGAGGCGCCCTCCGGGGACGACGGGGAACAGGGCGGGCCCAGATTCGAGTTCGACGCCACCGCCGACGGCGACGACGGGGAGGAGCAGAGCTCGGACCGGGTGATGACCCAGGGCGGGCAGACCCTGAAGTCCTCGCTCGTCGCCGAGGTCGCGAAGCAGGACGGGGTCGCCGAGGCCGTGGGCGCCCTCAGCCTCAACGTCACCAAGGTCGACGGCTCCTTCACCCAGGGCGAGGCCCGCACCGACGACACCTCCCAGCAGCAGGGCCAGGGCGGCGGCCCCGGCGGCGGCACCACCCAGGGCGGCTCCGGCCAGCCCCGCGTCGAGGGCGGCGGCGCCTCCTTCGGCGTCGACAGCTACTCCGTCGCCGGTGTCGACGTCACGGACCAGGACCTCGGCCCGCTCGCCACCTCGAAGATCACCAAGGGCGGGACGTTCACGGCAGCGCAGACGAACGCCAAGGTCGCGGTGGTCAGCAAGTCGTACGCCAAGGAGAACGAGTACACGGTCGGGGAGAAGATCAAGATCTCCGGGACCAAGTACGAGATCATCGGGATCGCCACCCCCGACAGCAGCGAGTCCACCACCGACGTCTATCTGCCGCTGAAGCAGGCGCAGACGCTCGGCGACGCCAAGAACACCGTCACCACGATCTACGTCAAGGCCACCGACTCGCAGCAGATCGACGCGGTCAAGGCGACCATCCAGAAGAACATCTCGGGGACCACGGTCACCACCTCCGCCGATCTCGCCGAGACCGTCTCCGGCTCGCTGACCACCGCCTCCAACCTCGCCACCAGCGTCGGCAAGTGGCTGTCCCTCGCCGTGCTCGCCGCCGCGTTCCTGGTGGCCGCGCTCCTCACCTCCTCGGCGGTCTCCCGCCGGGTGCGCGAGTTCGGCACGCTGAAGGCGCTCGGCTGGCCCAGCCGCAAGGTCACCCGGCAGGTCGTGGGCGAGTCCATCGTGAACGGTCTGCTCGGTGGCGCCCTCGGCATCGCGCTCGGTCTCGCCGCCGCCTACACCGTGACCGCCATCAGCCCGACCCTCAAGGCGGAGCTGGGCAACACCGGCGGCATGGGCGGGGGCGGCATGGGCGGCGGTCCCGGCGGGGGCGGCGGCCCCGGCCAGCAGAGCTCGAACGCCCTGGAGATCGCGCTCTCCGCGCCCGTCTCCCTCTCCACCATCGCGCTCGCGGCCGGCCTCGCCATCGCCGGCGGTCTGATCGCCGGGGCCATGGGCGGCTGGCGCGCCTCCCGGATGCGGCCCGCGGACGCGCTCCGCAGCGTGTCCTGACCCCCGCCCGCCATCCCGGACCTCACGCCAGACCTACGGAGTAACCCATGTACAAGCTCACCGGCGTCACCAAGCGCTACAAGCGGGGCAAGGAGACCATCGAGGCGCTGCGCGGCATCGACCTCGTCATCGAGGACGGCGACCAGCTCGTCATCCAGGGCCCCACCGGCGGCGGCAAGTCCACCCTCCTGCAGATGATCGGCGGCCTCGACCGCCCCTCCGAGGGCGGCGTCGAACTGGACGGTGTGGACCTCGGCTCCATCAGCGAGGCCAAGCTGACCCGGCTGCGCGCCGAGAAGATCGGCATCATCTTCCAGGCGTTCAACCTCATCCCCACCCTGACCGCGCAGGAGAACGTCGAGACCGCGCTCGTCCCGCTCGGCGTCAAGCCCGCCGAGCGGCGCGAGCGGGCCGCCGAGGCACTGCGCTCGGTGGGCCTGGGCGAGCGCCTCACCCACGCCCCGTCCGAGCTGTCCGGCGGCCAGCAGCAGCGCGTCGCCATCGCCCGCGCCCTGGTCAAGCGGCCCAAGGTGCTCCTCGCCGACGAGCCCACCGGCAACCTCGACGAGGGCACCCGCGACGAGATCATGGCCCTGCTGGAGGGGCTGTGGCGCGAGCAGGGCCTCACCTTCGTCCTGGTCACCCACGACTCGTCGATCGCCCGCCGCGCGCCCCGGCTCGCCACCATCAGGGCGGGACAGCTGACGCTCACGGAGCAAGCGCAAGCGCATACAGAGGCACAGACGCAGACGCAGTTCGCGGGCTGAGGCCCCCGCCGGGGCTGCCGTGCGGGCCGTTCACCGCCCCAGGATCCGGTCGATGTCGGCCACCTGGTCCGCGGTGAGCGGCCCCTTCGCGAGGGCGCCCGCGTTCTCCTCGGCCTGGGCGACCGAGCGGAAGCCGGGGATGGGCACGGTCCGCGGACTGCGGGCCCAGATCCAGGCGAGGGCGCCCTGCGCGAGCGTACGGCCCCCGCTGGTGAGGATCTCGCGCAGTGCCTCGACCCGGCCGAGCCACTGCGGGTCGGCGCCGGAGTCGGCGGTGAAGCCCGGCAGCCAGGCGGGCGGCGTGGAGCGGATGTCACCGGCCTCCAGGGCGCGTCCGGCGGAGTGCTTGCCGGTGAGCAACCCCATGGCGAGGGGGCTGCGGTTGATGCTCGCCAGCTCGAACCGCTCGCACAGCGCGAGGAGTTCGGGCGCGTCCTGGAGGATGTTCAGCCGGTGCTGCACGGCCGCGCAGTGTGGCCCCTCGGCGAACACGGCGGCCCGGTCCGGGTCGTCGGTGCTCCACGCGTACGCCCGGATGAGGCCCTCCCGTACGAACTCCTCGCAGGTCTCGCGGAGTTCGGCCGCGCGCTCGGGGTCCGCGTCGGAGAGGTGAAGCTGGTACAGGTCGACGTGGTCGGTGCCCAGGCGGTCCAGGGAGGCGGTGAGGGCGCGCCGGGCGTGCGCCGGGGTGTCGTCCTGGCCGGTGAGGGTGCGGGTCGGCTCGTCGAAGACGTTGCCCCACTTGGTGGCCACGACGACGTCCGCGCGGCGCCTGCCGAGGGCGCGGCCGAGCACCCGCTCGCTGTGCCCGGTGCCGTACGCGTCGGCGGTGTCGAAGAAGGTGACGCCGAGGTCGAGGGCGCGGCGCACCGCCCGTACGGACTCCTCGTCGTCCACCTTGCCCCAGCCGAGCGGCTGCCCGTCGGGGGTCCGCCACTCACCGCCGATCGCCCAGCAGCCGAAGCCGAGGGCGCTGACCTGGATCCCGCTGCGGCCCAACGACCTCGTGGACGTGCTCGTGCTCGTGTTCGTCTCCATGGGCCTGGACGTTAGAAGGTGGAGTGCACACGAACGCAAGCCCCGGGCATCGAGGACGTGTGGGGACGCGTGGGGACCTGTTACGCCTGGCCCGTCTCGAAGCGGCTGATCCGGCCGTCCTCCGAGACCGTGAAGCGCCACGCGGTGCGCATCTCGCCCCAGGTGTCGTTGCGGTAGTTGGCGACCAGGGAGCGGCCGCCCGCGGATTCGCGCTGGACCTCCATATGGCCGTGGGAGGAGAAGATCTCCCGGTCGGTCCAGTCCGCGACATCACGGTCGGAGCCGTCGTCCGACATGGTCGCGTCGTCCGTGAGGAGCGCGAAGAACGCGGTCTCGTCGTGGGCGTTCACCGCGGCGACGAAGGCGCGGACGGCCGGGTCGCTGAGTTTGGCGGGTGCGATGGTCATGGCGGTCAGCCTCACACCGTCGGCAGGGGTACGCCACCGGAGGCGCGCCGGAATCCGGGCGGCCCCGCCCGCCACCCGAACGGGCGCGCGAGCGGGTCGGGCAGGTGTGACCGGTGCGACGGTGGATACGCGGGAGGGGACCCACCGGATCCACCCACGTGCTGCCCAGGGAGTGTTCATGACCTCGTTCGACCGACGTGATCTGGGGCTGTTGCTGCTGCGGCTGGGCACGGGCGGTGTGCTCGCCGCGCACGGGACGCAGAAGCTGTTCGGCTGGTTCGGCGGGCACGGCATCGAGGGGACCGGCCAGTTCATGGAGTCCGTCGGGTACGCGCCCGGCAAGGCCAGCGCCACCGCCGCCGGACTGGCCGAGCTGGGCGGCGGCACCCTCCTCGCCCTGGGCCTCGCGACACCCGCGGCCGGTGCCGCCGCGGCGGGCGCGATGGGCGGGGCGACCGCGATCCACGCGCCCAACGGCTTCTTCAACGCCGAGGGCGGCTACGAGTACGCCGCGACGCTGGGTCTCGCCGCCGCGGGCCTCGCCGTCACCGGGCCCGGACGGCTCTCCCTCGACCACGCGTTCCGCCATGTCGTCGACCGGGGCTGGATGGTCCCGGTGGCGCTCGCCGGTACGGCGGCTGTGACCGCCGTGGTCGTGGGCATGCGCAACCAGCGGGTGCGCAGGGCGAAGGAGGGCGAGCAGGAGGCGCTGTTCGAGGAGTGACGTCACTCCTCTGCCACGGATGCGGAGATCGGCCGTCGCTGTCAGAGGGGCATGACAAGCTGCGCCCATGAGCGAGCATCCCCGGCGATCCCAGGTCCCCGACGACCTCTGGCAGTCCGTCTCCCTCCTCCACGCCTGGCTGGAGGCCGACCAGCCGCACGGCGGCCAACAGGGCGTGCTGTTGCGGATGTTGAAGCTGCAGGAGGAGGTCGGCGAGGTCGCGCAGGCGGTCATCGGGGTGACCGGGCAGAACCCGCGCAAGGGCGTCACGCACACCTGGGAGGACGTCCAGTCGGAGCTGTGCGACGTGGTCGTCACGGCCCTGGTCGCGCTGCGCACCCTCACCCCGGACGCCCGCGCGGTCTTCGCCGAGCATCTCGCCGGGGTCACCGCCCGCTCGCTGGACGCCCGCCGTGGCTGACAACGCGTTCTGGATCGCCTCGCTCACCGCCGGTACGGCCGTGCTCGCGAGCTGGGTGACCAGCCGGGGGACCGCGCGGGCGGCCCGTATACAGGCGGACACGACGGCGGACGCGCAGCGCGTGGAGCGGCTGCGGGCGGCGCGGCGGACGGCGTACGCGGAGTTCATGGAGCAGGCGCAGCGGCTGAACGACGTGCACTGGAAGGTGTCCGACGTGGTCCGGGGCGCCGAGGAGGGCGGGCTGGACCCGGAGCGGATCGAGGAGCTGCGGCGGCTGCGGGAGCGGCAGCGGGACGAGTACGCCGCGCTGCGGAACCTCACCTGGGTCGTCTCGCTGGAGGGACCCGAGGACGTCGCCGAACTCGCCAACACCGTCCGGCGGGCGACGAGCCCCTTCCACAAGGCGATCGAGGCCATGATCGCGGGCGACACCGGCGCCGTGGCCCGCTTCGACGGCTGCTACGCACCGTTCTGGGACGCGCTGAGGGTCTTCATCAAGGCCTCCCGCGACACCCTGCACGCCATGTAGGCCGCGTGCGGGCCGATCCGCACGCCATGTGGGGCCGATCTCGGGTCCTACCCCGGTGACGCCCCGGTCATACCCCGGGGTGACCCGGCCCCCGCGTCGTACTGCGTACTGAGTACCCGCGATTGTCGGCAGCCGCACGACGACGGGACGGGCCCCCGAACGGGATTCTGAGCAGGCATCCGAGACCTCTCACGTGGAGACCTGCGACCCATGGCAACCTTCCTTCATCGGCTGGGCCGGCTGGCCTTCCGCAAACGCTGGTACGTCCTGCTGGTATGGGCGGCCGTGCTGGCCGCCGTAGGTGTCGGCGCCCTCAAGGCCCCCGGAGCCTCCGACGAGGAGTTCTCCATGCCGGGCATCGAGTCCCAGAAGGCGTTCGACCTGCTGGAGCAGCGCTTCCCCGGAGTCACCGCGGACGGCGCGACCGCCCGGGTGGTGTTCGTCGCGCCGAGCGGTGAGAAGGTGACCGCCGCCGAGAACAAGAAGGCGATCGAGGACACCGTGGCCGAGCTGGCCGACGGCTCGCAGGTGGCGAGCGCGGTCGACCCGTTCCAGGCACAGGCGGTGAGCCAGGACGGTACGACGGCGTACGCGACCGTCACCTACAAGGTGACCGCGAACGACCTCACGGACGCCGCCAAGGCCCATCTGGAGGACACGCTCCACAAGGCCGAGGACTCCGGGCTGACCGTGGAGGCGGGCGGCACCGCGTTGGCCGAGCAGGGCGGTGCGGGCGGGATGGCCGAGGTGATCGGTGTCGCCATCGCCGCCGTCGTCCTGCTGGTCACCTTCGGCTCGCTGGCCGCGGCCGGGCTGCCGCTGCTGACGGCGCTGGTCGGGGTCGGCTTCAGCATGGCCACGATCCTCGCCCTGTCCGACGCCTTCGGCCTGTCCACCACCACCGGCACCCTCGCGATGATGCTGGGCCTCGCCGTCGGCATCGACTACGCCCTGTTCGTGGTCTCCCGCTACCGCGAGGAGCGCGCGAAGGGCCGTTCGCCCGAGGAGGCGACCGCCCTCGCGACGGGTACGGCCGGCTCGGCGGTCGTCTTCGCCGGGCTCACCGTCGTCATCGCGCTGGCCGGGCTGTCCGTGGTCGGTATCCCGATGCTGACGAAGATGGGGCTGGCCGCCGCGGGCGCGGTCGTCGTCGCCGTACTGATCGCGCTGACCCTGGTCCCGGCGCTGCTCGGCTTCTGGCCGAACGCCGTGCTGACACGCAAGGCGCGCAAGAGCGGCCGGATCGAGGAGGGCGGCGCGGACAACGGGGGCACCCGCTGGTCCCGGTTCGTGCTGCGCCGGCCGATACCCGTCCTGGTCCTCGGTGTCATCGGCCTGGGCGCGCTCGCGGTGCCGATGACCGATCTGCAGCTGGGCATGCCCGGCGACGAGGCCAAGGCGACGTCGACCACCGAGCGGCGGGCCTACGACGCGCTGGCGGAGGGCTTCGGGCCCGGCTTCAACGGACCGCTGACGATCGTGGTGGACGCCAAGGGCGCCGACGACGCCAAGGGGGCCGCCGACACGATCGCCAAGGAGATCGGCGCGACGAAGGGGATCGTGTCCGTCTCCCCCGCCCGCTTCAACGAGGCCGGTGACACCGCCGTCTTCTCGGCGATCCCCTCCACCGCGCCGACCGACGAGAAGACCAAGGACCTGGTGACCGTCATCCGCGGCGAGCGGCCCGGCGTCGAGACGGAGACCGGGGCGACGTTCGAGGTCACCGGCACCACCGCGCTGAACATCGACATCTCCGACAAGGTGCAGTCCGCGCTGGTCCCGTATCTGCTGGTGGTGGTCGGTCTGGCCGTCATCCTGCTGCTGGTCGTCTTCCGCTCGCTGCTCGTCCCGCTCAAGGCGGCCCTCGGCTTCCTGCTCTCGGTGCTGGCGTCGCTCGGTGTGGTCGTCCTGGTCTTCCAGCAGGGCCACGGCGCGGAGCTGCTGGGCGTGGAGCAGACCGGCCCGATCATGAGCCTGATGCCGATCTTCCTGGTGGGCATCGTGTTCGGCCTGGCCATGGACTACGAGGTGTTCCTGGTCTCCCGGATGCGGGAGGCGTACGTCCACGGCGACCCGGCCGACGAGGCGATCACCAGCGGCTTCCGGCACAGCGCCCGGGTGGTCGTGGCCGCCGCCCTGATCATGATCGCGGTGTTCGCCGGATTCATCGGCGAGAGCGACTCCATGATCAAGATGATCGGGTTCGGGCTGGCCTCGGCGGTCCTGTTCGACGCGTTCGTGGTCCGGATGGCGATCGTGCCGGCCGTGCTCGCGCTGCTCGGCGACAAGGCGTGGTGGCTGCCGAAGTGGCTGGACCGGATGCTGCCCCGGGTGGACGTGGAGGGCGAGGCGCTGACCCGGCGCGCCGAGGCGGAGGCCACCCAGGCGGATTCCGCCGACCCGGCCGAGCTGGCGGGGACCCGCACCTGATCCACCCCCCTCCCCCACCGGGGGCCGTCCGTGGCGAAGGACACGGACGGCCCTCGGGGCGTTCGCGCCCGACGTCGACCACCATGGTCCCCAGTCCCACCGACCGGAGCCCCGTATGACCATCAGCCGGGAACGGCGCTACGCGGATCGCATCGAACACCTCCACGACCGCCACCCCTTCCTCGTCGATCTGGTGCTGGTCAGCGCCCTGATGGGCTGCGCGACCCTCGGCAGCGCGCTCACCCTCCCGGGCGCCGAGCCGCCGGACCAGGACAGGTTCGGTGTCGCCCTCATGGGTGTGTCCTGCCTCGCCCTGCTCAGACACCGCACCAACCCGCGCTCCGCCCTCGCCGTGACCGCCGTCTGCACGGTCATCGCGGTGGCGATGGGCTATCTCCTCACGCCCCTGCTGCTGGCCCCGCTCATGGCGGCGCTGTACTGGCTGGCCTCGCTCACCGACCGCAGGACCACCCGCGCCCACGGGTGCACCGTCGTCGCGGCGATGACCCTCGCCGCGATGTTCTCCGACTCCATGGACCAGCTCTCCCTGGTGCTCCGGACGATCGGCCCCGCCTTCTGGCTGCTGCTGCCCATCGCCGCGGGCCGGGGCGCCCAGGTGCGGCGGGCCTATCTGAGGTCGGTGCAGTCCCGCGCCGAGCACGCCGAGCGCACCCGGGAGGAGGAGGCCCGGCTGAGGGTCACCGAGGAGCGGATGCGGATCGCCCGCGATCTGCACGACGTGGTCGCCCACCATCTGGCCCTCGCCAACGCCCAGGCGGGCACCGCCGCGCACCTCACCCGTACCGATCCCGAGCAGGCCCACCGCATCCTCACCGACCTGACCGCCACCACTTCCGCCGCCCTGCGCGAGCTGAAGGGCACCGTCGGTGTGCTGCGCCGCCCCGACGACCCCGAGGCGCCCCTGACCCCCACCCCCGGGCTCGGCCAGCTCCCGGAGCTGACGGCCGCGTGCGAGTCCGCCGGTCTCACCGTCACCGTCACCACCGAGGGCCCGCCCGGCGCGCTCGACCCGGGGGTGGACCTCACCGCGTACCGGATCGTGCAGGAAGCCCTCACCAACGTCAGCAAGCACGCCGCCGTGGACGCGGCGCGCATCCGCCTGGCGTACGAGGAGTCCCATCTGACGATCACGGTCACCGACGACGGCACGCCCCGCCCCACGGGCCCCGCCGAAGCGGGCCGCGGCTTCGGTCTGATCGGGATGCGGGAGCGCGCGCAGTCCGTCGGCGGCTGTCTGAGCGCCGGTCACCGGCCCGAGGGCGGCTTCGAGGTCACCACCGACCTCCCGCTGCGCCCCCGGCCCCGGCCCCGCCCACCGGAGCCGGACCTGACGGCGGACCTGGAAGCGGACCCGGAAACCACCCCTGACCTGCGGAAGTAGACCAGCCCCATGACCATTCGCGTCCTGCTCGCCGACGATCAGGCCCTGCTGCGGGCCACCTTCCGGATCCTCATCGACTCCTGCACGGACATGGAGGTGGTCGCCGAGGCCACCGACGGCCGGGAGGCGGTCGACCTCGTCCGGGTCCACCGCCCCGACGTGGTCCTCATGGACATCCGGATGCCCGGCACGGACGGGCTCACCGCCACGGCCGTGATCTGCGCCGACGAGGAACTGGCCGACACCCGCGTCCTGATCCTCACGACCTTCGAGATCGACGAGTACGTCGCCCAGGCGCTGCGCTCCGGCGCCAGCGGCTTCCTCGGCAAGGACGTCACCGCCGACATCCTCCTCGACGGCATCCGCACGGTGGCCGCGGGCGACACACTGCTCTCGCCCGCGGCCACCCGCACACTCATCACGCGTTTCCTGGCCGCCCCCGCGCCCGGCAGCCGTCTCGCCACCCCCGACCAGCTGACCATCCTCACCACCCGGGAACGCGAGGTCATGTCCCTGGCGGCCGAGGGCCACTCCAACGACGAGATCGCGGAGAAGCTGTACGTCAGTCCGCTGACGGTACGCACCCACATCCACCGGGCGATGACGAAGCTGGGGGCCCGCGACCGGGCCCAACTGGTCGTCATGGCGTACCAGTCGGGCCTGGTGCGGGTCACCCCTGAGGGGTGACCCTCCTCAACTCCTGTCCACTCCTTGTGGAACTGTCCACTCCTTGTGGAACTGTCTACTCCTTGTAGAAGGTGGCGTCCTGCCGGTCGAGGGTGGTGCTGACCGGCTGGGTGTAGAGCAGGTTGTTGAAGTGGCGGATGTACCGGCCGGGGAAGTTGAACGACTCGTACGAGACGCCGGCCGCGGTGTCGGCGAGGCCGGCCCGCTGGAAGAAGGAGGCGTCCGCGTCGAACAGGGCCGTGCCGTCGTCCTTCTCCACCCACAGCTCGTTGTTCTTGTGGCGGAGGTAGTAGCCGGGGAAGTTCGCCGACTCCAGCGAGACCGTGCCGCTGCCGGTCAGACCGGTGACGATCCGGAACTGCGAGTCGGCCAGGTTGGTGACGCCGGCCTCCAGCTTGGCGCGGTACTCCCAGTGCCGGATGAACCTGTCCGGGAAGTTGAACGAGGAGAGCCGGACGGGGGTCGCGCCGTCGGCGACGGGGATGCCGAAGTTGGGGGTGCCGTCGGCGTTCCAGTACAGCTTCTGGTAGCGGGTGCGGCGGTTGGGGTCGTTGAGCGGGTCGCCGCTGATGTCCTTGTAGTTGCGGTCGTGGTAGACGAGGATGTCGGACTTTCCGTCCTCGGACGTGGTGAAGGTGTTGTGGCCGGGGCCGTACTGACCGGTGGCGGCGTTGCTCTTGAAGACCGGTGTGGAGGTCTTCACCCAGGACGCCGGGTTCATCAGGTCGGCGGTGTCGGAGGCGGTCAGCAGGCCGAGGCAGTAGTTGGCGTCGGTGGCGCTGGCCGAGTAGGCCATGAAGACCTTGCCGTTCTTCTGGATGACGGCCGGGCCCTCGTTGACGCGGTGGCCGACGGTCTCCCAGGAGTACTCCGGCTTGGAGATCATCACCGGACTGCCGCTGATGGTCCAGGGGTTGGACATCCTGGCCAGGTACAGGTTGGTGCCGGTGCCGACCGCCGGGTCGTTCTGCGCCCAGCTGAGGTAGCGGGTGCCGTTGTGGGTGAAGGTCGTGGCGTCCAGCGAGAAGGTGTCCAGCGGCAGGGCGATCCGGCCCTTCTCGGTCCAGGTGCCGGTGAGCGGGTTGGCGGCGCTGGTCTCCAGCACGTACGGCCGGATCTTCCAGATGTCGTTCGTGGCACCGGCGGCGAAGTACACGTACCACTTGCCGTCGATGAAGTGGATCTCCGGGGCCCAGATGTGGGCGCCCATGTCACCGCTGGCGTGCTTGGTCCAGATCGTGGTCTCCGTGGCCGTGGCGAGGCCCTGGAGGGTGGTGGCCCGGCGCATCACGATCTTGTCGTACGCGGGGACCGTGGCCGTGAAGTAGTAGAAGCCGTCGGTGTGCTTGTAGATGTGCGGGTCGGCCCGCTGCTCGGCTATCGGGTTGGTGAAGGTGACGGCCGGGGACGCCGGGGCGGCGGCCTGCGCGGGGGTGGTCACGGTGGTGAGCACGGCGAGCGCCGCCGCGGCGGCCACGATGACTCGTCGGACGAGTCGTCTCATGTTCTCTGTCCCTTCGGGGATCAGGCGGTGGTGGGGACGAGGCGCCACTGCTGGCAGTTGTTGTTCAGCCAGGTCCACTGGCGTACGTCGGTGCCGTTGGCGGTACCGCAGTTGGCGACGTCGGCGACCTTGCCGGTGGCGGCGTTCACGATCCGCACGTAGTCGCTCCCCGTGTAGACGAGGCGCGACTTCTGGCAGTTGTTGTTCAGCCAGGACCACTGCCGGATGTCCGCGCCGTCGGCGGCGGAGCAGTCGGCGGTGTCCATCACCTTGCCGGTGGCGACGTTGACCAGCCGGCTGGTGTCGTCGGCCATGTCCTCGACCCGCCACTTCTGGTTGGCGCCGCCGGTGCAGGTCCACTGGAAGATGTTGGTGCCGTCGGCGGTGCTGCCGTTCTCCACGTCCAGGCACTTGCCGCTGTTGCGGTTGACGATCGTGTACGCGGTCGGGGTCGTCGCCGTCTCACCGGAGGGCCCGGCGAGGGTGGTCCCGAGCGCGACCGGGGTGCCGAAGTTCGGGGTGCCGTCCGCGTTCCAGGTGAACTTCTGGGCGCGGGTCGTACGGCCGTTGCCGCAGCCGCCGTTCGCCGCGCTGTTGCCGTGGTAGACGATCCAGTTCTCGGTGCCGTCCGGCGAGGTGAAGAACCCGTTGTGGCCGGGGCCGTAGACCCCGTTCGCGTCGCTGCGCTGGAAGACCGGGGTCTGCTTCTTGGTCCAGGAGGAGGCGAGCAGCGGGTCGCTGCCGGTCAGCTCCAGCTGGCCCAGCTTGTAGTCGGCGGTCTGGCAGTGGCTGGCGGAGAAGCTCACGAAGGTCCGGCCGTCGTGGTAGAGCGGCTCCGGCCCCTCGTTGACCGCGCCGCCGGAGGTCTCCCAGCTCAGGGTGGGGCTGGAGATGATCGAGAAGGTGTTGCCGGCGAGCGTGTACGGGTTGGTGAGCGGCGCGATGACGAGGCTCTGCGTACTACCGCCGATGAAACCGCTGCCCATCAGGTACAGCTTGTTGTCGTGCTTGAGCACGCTGGCGTCGATGAGCCAGCCGCCGGGCGTGAGGTTGGACCCGGTGAGGGTGTTCTTGTGGGTGTACGGGCCCAGCGGATCGGTGCCGGAGCTCTCCAGCACCTGGGTGCGCTGGGTGTCGCAGCACGCGGCGCCGCTCTGCGCGGCCGAGTAGTAGAGGTACCACTTGCCGTCCAGGAAGTGGATCTCCGGCGCCCAGATGTTGGCGTTGCGCCCGGCGGTGGTGTCCGACCAGATCTCCACACTCGGGGCGGTGGCGAGACCGGCCAGCGTGGGGGACTTACGCATCAGGAGCTTGTTGGTGAAGGTGGTCGTCACCAGGTAGTAGTTGCCGTTGTAGTACTCCAGCCAGGGGTCGGCGCCCTTCTGGGACTTGACCGGGTTGGTGTACGGCTTGCCGTCGGCCGCGGCGGCGGGCGACGCCGGCTGGACGGCGAGGAGTGACGCGAAGAGGGCCAGCAGTGCGGCCCCCGACGTCACCCAGCGACGGACTTGAATGCGGAACACGGCAAGTCCCTTCGGGGAGCGGCTCTGGAGGGGATCAGGGGGAGCGACAAGGAGGACAGGGGAGGACAAGGGGGAACGGGGGCGAACGGGAGGGGAGATTGTTCGAAATTGCGAACGTTGTGCGTAACTTCGGCCAGAAGGTAAAGGTGAGGCAGGAGGGACGTCAATGGATGCGACACGATTTGGTGCCGAAGAGCCCGCCGGAATGGATCACGGAGGGAGGCGAGTTGGCGTTTGCATGGTGAAACCGAAGAGCGCGGGGCAGATCGGCCGGTACGGGATCCGGAGCAGCGGGCTGCGCGGCGAGGACCCGGCCTGGGGGGTGAACTCGCCTATGCGGCAGCCGAGTTGGAGGAGCTGAGCGTCGGTGCGAGCCGGCTCGGGGGCCGTACGCCGGCCCGGCACACCGTCCCCCTCATCGAACGGGAAGCCGCCCACCCCGGCCGCTTCCTCCTCGGCCTGGGCGTGAGCCACGCGGAGCTCGCGGAGCAATTCCGGCGGCTGTACGCCGCGATGGTCGACTACCTCGACGCCCTCGACCCGGCCGGCGTCCCCACCGAGCGCCGGGTGCTGGCCGCGCTCGGCCCCGGATGCCCCGCCTCGCCCGCGACCGGGCGGCGGGCAGCCATCCGTACCTGGTGACCCCGGAGCACACGGCGGAGGCCCGCGAGACGCTGGGCGAGGGCCCGCTGGTGGCGCCGGAGCTGAAGGTGCTCCTGGAGACCGCTCCCGGCCCCTCGGCTTCACGGACTCCGACCTCACGGACGGGGCAGCGACCGGCTGACCCGCCCCCGCCTCCGCCTCCACCCGCAGGTCAGCTCAGTTCAGTTCAGTTCAGTTCAGTTCAGCTGATCGTACGGACGAAGACATCCCCGATCAGATTGGTGTCCTCGGGCACGAGGCCGGGATAGTAGGAGTCGAAGACGACCGTGGACTCGTCCGTGCTCAGCCCCGCCTTCCCCACGGTGAGGGGTCTGCCGTCCTGCCCCGGCGACAGCAGTTCCTCCGCTCCGGTGCCCGGATCGCGCAGGATCAGCCCGAGCGAGGTGCGGTTGGCGTCGGCCGTGTTGAGCAGCAGCCGGGAGCCGTCGGTGGACAGGTCCGACAGCAGGGTGAGATCGGTGGGCGTGTGCCCGTCGTACCGCTGGAGCGTCCCGGTGTCCAGATCGCGGACAAAGGCGTTCCAGGAGGTGGCGCTGTTCCCGTTGGGATCGGTACCGGGCACCAGGTTGGTGGCGATGGAGTTGAACCCGACCTTGGACCCGTCGGCGCTCAGCACGGGTGCGATCGCGGACCTGTCGGCCGCCGCCCCGTCATGGGTGGCGTCGGCCTGCACGGTGCCTCCGCTCTCCCGGTCCCAGACGAGGATGTCGCCCTGGTCGTCGGCGGCGGGCCCGGAGTAGCCCTCCAGGTAGGCGACCTTGCGTCCGTCGGCACTCATCGAGACCTGCTCGCACCGATGGACGTTCTTGGACCCGTCCGAGTCCCGGCTGACCCGCCGCACCTCCTGGGTCTCCCGGTCCAGCAGCATGACCCGGCAGGAGAAGGCCCCGTTCGGATCGACGGCGGGCCGGGCGACGAAGGCGACGTACCGCCCGTCGGCACTGATGGGCGCGATGCCGTACGACACCTCGTAGCCGTCGTCCATCGCGGGCGCCAGCCGCTCGACGACCCCGGTGCTCAGGTCCAGCAGCCGGACGGAGGAGACGCCGGTGGCGGTCGAGTACGAGCCGAAGGTCAAGTACCGCCCGGAATCGGAGAGTTGAGGCGAGGACGTGGTCTCCCCCGGCACCACCACCCGCCGCAGCGGCTCCCCGGGCCCCGTCCGGTAGTACACGCTGTTCCGCACATCGGTCGCCGGGACCAGATTGGTCGCCGACGACATGAAGGCCACGACCCGCCCGTCCGCGCTGAGCACGGGGTCGGTGGAGTGGCCATTGCCACCGGTGACGCCGTCGGGGGCCACGCTGATCCGTTCGGTGTGCGGAACGAGGGCCGCCGCGGATGACGCGGACGGTGCGGACGGCGCGGAAGCGGATGACGCGGGTGGGACGGCGGCGGCAGCCACCAGAACGGACCCGACGGCACCCACCCACATCCGTAACACAGGTCTCTTCACTGGACTGGCTCCCCCTCGGACAGACCGGACGACGATGAAAGCGCGCTCCGGGCGAAGGGTCAATGCCTTGAACTACCTTGCCTGGGTGGACCTCTTCTCACACTCCTGGGCAGCGTTGCGCACGACGGTCGCCGACCTCAGGGACAAGGACTTCGCACAACCCTCGGGCTGCGCGGGCTGGCTGGTGAGGGACCTCGTCTGCCACCTGGTCATCGACGCCCAGGACGTCCTGATCACCCTGGCCACCCCCGCCGGAACCGCGCCCCCGACAGCCGACGCGACGACGTACTGGCAGGTCACACACGAACCCCCGCCCGGCGAGGACCCCCTCGCCGCCCTGACGGTCCGTCTGGCCGCCGCGTACGAGGACATGTCCCTCCTCAAGTTCCACCTGGACGACGTGGGCTCGGCGGCCGGCCGCGCGGCGGAACTGGCCGACCCCGCCGCCCGGGTGAGCACCCAGGACAAGGTCCTCACCATCGCCGACTACCTCACGGCGTACGTCCTGGAGTGGACCTTGCATCACCTGGACCTGACAGCCCACCTCCCGGCCGCACCGGGCCCGTCCCCGGAGAGCCTGTCCCACTCCCGTACGGCGCTGGAACGGATCGCGGGCGGATCGTTCCCCACGTCCTTCACCGACACGGACGTGCTACTGATCGGGACGGGGCGACGGGAGCCGACCGAGGCGGAGAGCGCCGAAATCGACTCCTTGGCAGTGAAGTTGCCACTGGCCCTGGGCTGAGACCTCGCTCGGTGAAATGACGCGATCACCCCGAGCGGGGCCACCGCCCCAGCCCCGTCCGGGAGTTCGGGAGTTTGGGACACGGTTTACCTCTTCCACACGCGGGGGACAAATCGCTCAAGCAGAACGGGGAGCACTTGATTTGAGCGATCAGCAGCATGTGATCTCGATATCGGTCATCGCCGACCCGGATGGTGAGCAGGCCCGGTCACTGAGCCGATGGCTGCAACGCGACAACAAGGTGGTCACGTCACCGGACATCACACCGGGTGCCGGGAAGCCGGACCCGGAGGCGATGAGCGGCGGACTCGACTGGCTGAACTTCGGTGTCTCCACGGCGATCGGCCTGAGCAGCCTGATCGTCAGCATCGCGACCTGGTGCTCGACGAGGGGCTCCGGGCAGCAGGCCCGTATGTCCAGCGACCGGGGCCGCTCCGTGGACGTCTCCCGGGCGGAAGCCGTACCCGAACGCGCCGACGAGCGCGCCGAAGAGATGTTGGGCGACGCCGATCCAGAACGGTAGCCGGGGCATGAGCGGACGGCTGCGCGATCCGCACCGGTCGGCGGCGGTCATAGCCGGGGTCTTCCACCAGACCTCCGGCAGCGACCTGCTGAACCTCCCGGCGGTCGAGAACAACGTCCGCGATCTGGCCCGGGCCCTCCGCGACCCGGGCATCTGGGGTCTCCCCGGCGAACGATGTGTCGAGCTTCCCCAGCCGACCAGGGAGCAGTTCCTGAGCGCGGTCGGGGAGGCCGGCGCCACGGCGACGGACACGCTGTTCGTCTACTTCGCGGGGCACGGCATCGTCCACCCGGCCACGGACCGGCTCTATCTGGCGTTGCCCGACTTCAACAGCGAGGGCGAGTTCGGGACCAAGGCCATCAGGTACGCGGACCTCCAGGATCTGCTGTGGGAACCGCGCGTCAAGGCCCGCCACAAGGTGATCGTCCTCGACACCTGTTTCAGCGCCAGGGCGTTCGACGACTCCATGGGCGGGAGGAACGCCGTCTACGACATGCTGAGGACACGGGGAGCGTGCACCCTGGTGTCCTCGGACGTCACGGAGACCTCCAGAGCCCCACAGGGGACCGACTACACGGCGTACACCGCCCGCGTGATCTCCACCCTGCGACACGGCATCGAGGACGAGGAAGAGACGCTCACCCTCCAGGCCGTACACGGACACATCCGCGAGCGGCTCCGCTCGGCGAACATCTCCACCCCGCGCATCCTGGGCGCCGACGACACCCCTCTGATACGCATCGCCCGCAACCGCGCCTTCGACGGCGGCTCCACGGAGCCCGGCGGCACGAGCACCCCGTCCCCGGGTGAGCAATGGCAGGATTTCCAGGACGAGTTGTTCCGTCTCCTCAAGGCGGAACTCGGAACCGGCCGCGCGGATGTGCGGGTGGAGTACTCGCTTCCCTGGGACGTCCGCCTCGGCCCGCGGCAGGAGGGGGAGCGCCTGCTCGCGCTCTTCGAGCACCGCACGCTGCTGGCCCACCGGTTCACCGCCTTCACGACGAAGGCCGTGAAGTTCCGCCACTCGGGAAACGGCGACAGCGTCGCGCAGGTCGCCTACACCGATCTGCACCGGTGGTCCGTCAAGATCGACCAGGTCAAGTCACTCTGGCACGACTTCAGGGAGGCCCGCGCCGACTGGTACGGAAGGCCGGCGTACGCACGGCCCACCCTCAAGTACGACGTACTGCTGACCTGCGATGAGACCACGTTCTACGTACCGCACGGCGAAGTGGGGGACTATCCGCTCCGCAACCTCCTCGCAAAGGTGCGGGACTTGACCCGGAAGTACGATCTCGACCTCCCGGAGTGAGTGCGCCGACGAGCGCTTCACGTCCCCCATCAGCCGTTCCGCAGGGTGCTCTTGATCGGCGAGGACCTTCCGTCCGCGGTGGATACTGTCCGGCGCTTCACTGTCTCGGCCACTGCCAGAGTGACGGGCACCCGGACGTTCAGGCTGCGCCGACACCCTGAGGGCCGCTGCTCGAAGTCCCGGAGTCATAGGGCCGGATAGCGACGCGTTGGTGAGCATGTCCGATACCCCGACAATGATCAGCCCTCTTTCCCAGTTCACCATCTCAAGCTGCCGCGACAACCCATCCGGGTTCTGCGCGAAGGGCTCGATGTCCTGCCAGGGGGATCCACCGGGGAAATGACCGGGTCCGTATTCTGCATCGCAGATCTTCTTCCCCGGGACGAGCCCGGCTTGCCGCGACTCGCTCTCCTGGTCAGGGTTGGGGAAGATCGGATCCCCGTGTGTATTGAGCTTTCGCCCGCCACCTTGCTTGTCGACCCAGGACTCGGCAGCCCGCCGTTCAGGATGCGGGTGCCGCGTCATGAGCAGGGGTGTCCCACTCCGGACACCCCTGCCGAAACCCGTCACCCCACCGGCATCATCGAGCGGCAGCGGCTCAACGCCCCGAGTCGAGGAACTCCTTCGCCTTCTTCGGGTGGCCGCCGTCCTGCTGCTGCACGTACAGGTGGGGCCCGTCCTCGCGGTCGGGGTTGGCGGGGCTGTCCTTCACCGCGACGGCCGTCCCCTCGTCGAGTTCCTCGATGCGGTACGCCGTGAACGACTGCGCGTCAGTCGGGTCCGACGACCCGTCGCCCGTGTCGTCACAGCTGTTCTCCTGTGCGCCGTCGGCCGTGTCGCCCACGGTGAAGTCCCGGTGGGACACGCGGGTGTAGAGCTCGCCGTCGAACTGGACACCGACGGCGCAGGCGGCGGAAGGGCAGGACGTCGCCTCGGAGGCCGTGGCGACGGCTACCTGGCTCTGCGTCAACAGGAGAAGCGATGCGGCGACGCCCCCCAGACCGACACCGGGCACGGGTTTGCTTCGGCGCCCCTTGCGTACGTTGCGTATCCGTTTGATCACTCAAGCGCAAGTAAAGGTCGTGCAGATATCAGGTCAAGGCACTTACGAACACCTGTGAACATCATGTGAAGCAAAGGTCGTTGGAGGTCCGTCGCCGCCGAAACAACCTGTCGGCGGCGTCTCCGATCAGCCGTTTCTCGCCAACGCCTGCCAGGTTTTCGGAAACAGAGGCGCCCGCTGTCGGACCCGCCGACTAACGTCAGCCGCTCACGCCTCCGTCAGGAGCGCACGGCAATCGAGGGGAAGCGCTGTGACCACCATGCCCGAGGAACGGACCGGGTACCGGATCTCCATCGTCGACGAGGACCCGCTGCGTGCGCGCAAGGAGGCTCGTGAGCTGCTCGCCGGGATCGTCGACGTCGACCCCGGGGCCGTGCTGGACGTTCCCGGCCGGAGCACGGGCGCGGCGAGCGACGGAACCCTCAAGGGCGGGCTCACCGCCGACACCGTCGGTGTGCTGATCAGCGCCGGTTCGCTGGTCGCCGCCGGGGTGCAGATCTGGCTGGCGCGGGTGCCGCAGCGGACGGTCGTGGTACGGCGACCGGACGGGGCGACCCTGCACATCACCGGCAAGGAGGCCCGCGAGGACGACGGCCGCATCGAGCGTTTCCTCGCGGGTGGCGGTGCGGCGACACACCCCACGGACCCGGACGGCCTCGGCGACACCCCTGCGGCAGGCTGAGCGCGGATGACCGACAACGACCGGTTCGCGATGCTCGTCGGCGTGTCCACCTACGACAGCGACGCGTACCACGACCTGCCGCCGGTACGTGCCGACCTGCACTACATGCGGGCGGTACTGCAGAACACCGAGATCGGCATGTACAACGACTGCGAGATGGTCCCCGAGCCGACCCGCGCGGAGATGCTGCACGCCGTCGAGTCGTTCCTGAACGCGCGCCGGCCCAGTGAGACGGCCCTGCTGTACTTCAGCGGGCACGGGGAGTTCTGCGAGGACGACAACCAGCTGTATTTCCTGACCCGGGACACCGATCCGGACGATCTGCCGGGTACGGCGGTGCCGGCGGAGTTCCTGGAGCGGATGCTCCAGTCGTGCCGGGCCGCTTCGAAACTGGTGCTGCTGGACTGCTGCTCCAGCGGTTCCGTCGTACAGGGGTGGACCGCCAAGGGTTCGGGGGAAGAGCCCGTACGGCCCGCGCCGAGCACGCTGCTGCGGCCGACAGGCGTGTACTTCATCACGGCCTCAGACGCTCTCCAGTCCGCGTCCGCGATGGCGCCGCCCGGGTCGAGCCTCGGTACGTCCCGGTTCACCGGGGAGATCGTGGAGGGGCTGCGCAACGGGCGGATCAAGGGCGGCGGCTGGATCACTCCGGATGACCTCTTCGACTACCTGACAGCGCAGATGACCCGGGCCGGCGTACCGGAGGAGCAGCGACCCACCAAGTCCACGTTCAGGGCCACGAACAGCCTGCCCTTCGCCCGGTCGGTGGCACGCCCGGTGCACCTCCCGGCGCAGCCGCGCGAAGCGGCCGAGGCTGCCCGGCGGTCCCCCACCCTGTTGAAGGCAAGGGAACTGGCCGCGCGGGACGCGCGGGACGGCCTCGACCGGGAGCGGCTGCTGCGGTACTACGCGCACTGTCTGACCGCCCAGTCGGCGGCCGGTATGCGGCCCGACCGGGACGGCGGACGAGGCTCGAAGTACTTTCTGCTGGGCCAGGGCGAGGAAACCATCCAGTCCGGCCGGGGCTCCGCCTTCCCCGCTCCCGGTGGGCTGCCCAAACCGCACGGCGCGGCTGCTGGTGACTCGGGGACACAGCAGGAGTACTGGTACGGCTATCCGGCGATCACGCTGCCCGTGCGGGACGGCGGGGCCCGGGGACGTCGTACCACCGTGGAGCTGGCGCCGCTGCTCATCCAGCAGATGGAGCTGGCGCCGGACGAGGAGGGCCGGGACATGCTCCGGCCCAGCGGTGTGCCGTCCCTGCACACGGGTGTCGTGTCGGAGCTGTTGGACGCGGGCGACGCGGCCGATCTGGTCGCGCGCTGGCAGCCGTCCTGGCAGGAGGGCAACGACGCGCAGATGCTGCAGGCCGTGCGGGAGTTGCTGGACGAGCTGGGGCTGCCGGAACTGGAGCCGCTCGACCCGTCGGCTCTCAGCGAGCGCACGGTGATGCAGGCGCTGCGACCCGGCGCGCACAACGCGGCAGTACTGCTGGTGCCGTCGGGTGCGGAGGCCAAGGCCACCCAGGCCCTGGTGAGCAACCTGCTGGAGATGTCGACGCGGACCGGGCAGATTCCCGGCACCGCCCTGGACGCGCTGCTGAGCGGCGGCGGGAGTGGCGAGGGCGATGCGCGGGACGCGTCCGTCACCGTGGTGGCTCCGGGGCCGTGCAACGAGAGCCAGGAGCTGGTGATCTCCTCCGCGATGACACGGCCCCTGACGGTGGCGACCGGGCCGCCCGGGACGGGCAAGAGCGAGGTGGTCACGGCCGTCGTCACCACCTGTGTCGCCGCCGGCCAGTCCGTGCTGGTCGCCTCCACGAACAACGAGGCCGTGAACGTCGTCGCCGAACGCTGCGACGACATCGCACCGGGCCTGCTGATGCGTACGGGCAACGTCGAGGCGTTGGAGCGGGAGGCGACGAAGCTGGAGCGGCTGCTCGGCGAACACGCCCAGGCACCGCGACGCGGATCGGCCACCGTGGGCGGGCAGTTGCGCGTGGTCGGCAGGACGGCCGACGGGCTGCGGGCGGAGGCCGCAGACCACGTCGGTGAGGAGAGTCGGCTGCTGGAGTTGCTCGGAACCCGGGAGGAGCTGGCGACCGCGCTGGAGTTGCCGCTGCCACTTCTGGAGGCGGTGTGGGCGACCGACGAGAACGGTGTGGCCGCACTGGGGCGCTGGGAGGACAGAGCGCGGAAGGTCGCCGCAGCTCGCTGGTGGCTGCTCGGCCCCTGGCGCCGGGGGCGGGCACTCGCCGCGTTGGTCTCGTCGGTGGCGCATGCCCAGGAGGGTGACACCACAGGCCACACAGGTCTCCCAGACCTCCCGGACCGGCCGTCGTGGCCGGAGTGGGCGACCTCTCGGCCGGTGCCGTCCGAGCTGCTGGAGTCGCTGGCGGACGCGGTGGCCGTGGAACGGGAAGTACGCGAACTCGTGCCCCGGCACCTGAGCTGGGACGAGGACGGACTACGGCGGGCGCGGCTCGACGCGGCGGGCGCGCTGTCCGAACTGTCGTCGGAGCTGTCCCAGGCGTTGTCCGCCGAGACACTGATCCGGGCGCGCGGGCTCATGCAGCAGCGGCTCCAGGCGCTCCGGAGCCGCCGGGGTTACCGGCGCAGCCAGAAGAACCTGATGGCGCACATCAAGGGCTGGGCCACCAGCACCCACTCGGTGGGAAAACTGGAGCTCACCCCGAAACTGTTCGACCTCGTCGTCATCGACGAGGCGAGCCAGTGCTCCATCCCCTCGGTGCTGCCGCTGCTGTTCCGGGCCCGCCGCGCGCTGATCATCGGCGATCCGATGCAGCTGGGCCACATCCCCGGGGTGTCACCCCAGCAGGAACAACAGGCGCGGGTCCGGTCCGGCCTGAGTGCGGCACAGCTGGAGGACCACAGACTCACCTACCACGTGTACTCCTCGTACCACGCGGCCGAGCAGCACGGTGACTCCGCGCTCCTCCTCGACGAGCACTACCGCTGCCACCCCCGGATCGCCGACATCGTCAACGGCTACTGCTACGCGGGCCAGTTGCGGGTGCTCACCGACGTACGGCGGCAGGTCCCGGCCCTGGACCCGGTGGGGGCGGCCGATCCGGCGCCGGCACTCGGCTGGGTCGACGTACGGCACGGCGAGTCGTCGCGCGGCGGCGACGGGCGGTCCTGGCGCAACGCGGCGGAGGCGGATGCCGTACGACAGGTGGTGGACGAACTGCTGGCAGGGCTGCCGGAGGACGCCACGGTGGGGGTGGTCACGCCGTTCCGGGCGCAGAAGGAGACACTGGCGCGGGTGTGGCGCGACGACGACCGCGTCCGGGTCGGCACCGTGCACGCCTTCCAGGGCGGGCAGCGCGACGTGATGGTGCTGAGCCCGGTGGCCACGTACAACACCCCGCCCAGGACGGCCCATTGGGTCGCGAGCCAGGTCAACCTGTGGAACGTGGCGGTGACCCGGGCCAAGTCGCAGCTGATCACCGTGGGCGCGCATACCTTCTGGCAGGGGCAGAGCGGACTGCCGACCCTGCTCGCGGACCGCTCGGCGCCGCTGGGAACGGACACGGACGAGGCCGACGGGCAGGCGGTGACGGCCGCCCCGGCCACCGGGTTCCGCGAGGAACTCGCCGACCGGCTCCAGCAGTACCTCACCGAGCGCGGTATCACCGATCTGGAGCGTACGGCGATGGTCGGCGGCCACCCGGTGGACCTGTTGTTCACCGAGGCCGGCGAGAACACGGCGGTCCTGATCGACCCCGGCCGGCCGCCGGGGGCCGACCCGGCACGGCACCTGCGGCTGACGCACGCGCGGGGCGATCTGCTGACCGGACTGCCGTCCGGGGGCTACGGGGCGAAGGCGTGCCCGGTGGGGCGGACGGTGCGGGTACCGGCGTGGCGGATCCTGGCGGGCGACAGGGTGATGGCGCCACTGTTCGACTGAGCGTGGAGATACCTGCACCGGGTGAGCGGGAGCCGGTTCGGGTTCCGGGCAGGCAGCGGACGACGTACGTCATGTGCCGGACGTTGCCTGCCCAGAGCCACTCCGTGGGCCCGCCCGTGCTCTCGCCTGACGTGACGGGCCCCGTCCGCGCAAGCGCGCCGGGCGGGCCCCCTGCTGCGTGGGCGGATCCCCGAGGAACTGCGTTGGTCCGGAGGGATCGACTTTTCAGGGACTTCCGAGAGACTTTTCGCCGCCTGGCGCGACAAGCCCCTGAAAAACCGGCAAGGGCCTCCGACACAGGTCAGAGGCCCTTCCCAGGCAAACCCGCAAGTGGCGGCAGACGAGCAGGGCTGTACGCCGGGTTCTGTCCCACGGGTCCTCGCGGCGCCCGTGGTGACGGCCATCCATCTAGGGTCGGCGTTGCCGCCGGCCTCGTGCGGTCTACCCGCGGACTCGGGCGGGCAGCCCTCGAACGTCCGCGCAGGGTCGCCCTTCTTTCGAAGAGGTGGCCCCTCTTGACCTTGCTCCGGGTGGGGTTTACCTAGCTGCCCAGGTCGCCCTGGGCACTGGTGGTCTCTTACACCACCGTTTCACCCTTACCCGGCGCCGAAGCGCCGGGCGGTTTGTTTTCTGTGGCACTGTCCCGCGGGTCACCCCGGGTGGCCGTTAGCCATCACCCTGCCCTGTGGAGCCCGGACGTTCCTCGGGGAGCCCCCTCAGGGGGAATCCACGCGGCCGTCCGCCCGGCTCGTCTGCCGTGTGGACCATGCTACCGGGCGCCCACCACCCCTCGGTGCCGTCGATGCCGTTGCCAGGAACGAGCCCGTGAGGATCAGGGCGAAGGAGGCCAGGATCGTGGGGGTGAGGTGTTCGTCCAGGATCAGGGCGCCCGCCGCCACCGCCACCGCCGGGTTGACGTACGTGAAGACCGTCGCCCGGGTCGGGCCCACCTCCCGGATCAGTTCCAGGAAGGCGACAAAAGCCAGTGCCGTGCAGATCACGCCCAGGGCCACCAGAGAGATCAGGGCCGACGAGGAGGGGAGTGCCGACGGTCGGGTCAGGGCCGCCGCGGGGGCGTAGACGATCGCCGAGAGGAGCAGGACCGGGGCTATCAGCTGGAGCGTGGGGACCTGTTTCAGGTGGCGGGCCATGATCAGGGGTGCGGTCGCGTAGCCGATCACCGTGATCAGGACCTCGGTGAGGGAGAGGATGTTGCCGCCGGTGAGGTGCGGGACGGTGAGGACTCCCACGCCTCCCAGGCCCAGCGCCAGGCCCGTCATGCGGCGGGCTCCGAGGCGTTCCGCGTCGCCGAAGTAGCGGGCCAGGAGCACGCTCACGATCGGGACGCCGGCGATCAGCAGGCCCGCCGTGGAGCTGGAGAGGTGGCGTTCGGCGTCGGTCAGGGTCCACCAGGGGCCGATGACCTCGATCACCGCGAAGGCGAGCATGGGGCGCCAGTGGCGTCGCACCACGCCGGTCAGATTCCCCTGGCGGATCGCGAAGGGGAGCAGGAGGGCCGCGCCCAGGGCACAGCGTACGAACACGACCATGGACGGGGAGACCTCGTCCACCGCCACTTTGATCATCAGATAGGGGATGCCCCAGAGGACTCCCATCAAGGAGAACAAGGCCCAGCCGCGTGCAGTCATGGAAGGAGTCTCGGCCAGGTCAGCGGCCTGCGTCTTGAACGCTGTTGCGGTACGCCGCCGGGGTCACCCCCAGCACCTTCCCGAACCAGCGCGTCATGTGCGCCTGGTCCGCGAAGCCCACCTGGACCGCTGCTTCCGCCGGGCGCGCGCCCGCCTCCAGCAGGCCCCGGGCCCGGGCCACCCGGTGCTGGGCCAGCCAGGCGTACGGGGGCATGCCCATCGTCGTACGGAAGGCCCGCAGCAGCTGATAGCGGGAGAGGCCCAGGTCGGAGGCGAGATCGGCCAGGGAGGGCGGGGTGGCGAGTTCGTCGGCCAGGCGGTCCCGTACGGCCAGGGCGACGGTGTTCGCGCCGGGGAGGCTGTCGGAGGTCGGGCGGGACGTCGAGTGGCGGCGGGCCAGGGCCGTGAGCAGCCAGGGGAGGCGGGACTCGGCCTCCAGCGGGTCGGGGCAGGTGCTCAGCTCGGTGTGGGCGATGCGCAGGGCGGCGGCGAGTTCCGGGTCGTGGAGGAGGGGCTCGCGGAAGTGCGGGGTGCCGCCGAGGACGCCGTCGGTGAGGAGGGTGGGGGCGGGGTAGAGGGCGCGGTAGGCGTAGGTGCCGTAGGCCGATTCGCCGGTGTGGACCTCGCCCGGGGCCAGGACGACTATCGAGCCCTCGCCGACCCTGAGGCCGCCGCCCCGGTAGTCGATGCAGGAGGCGCCGAGGACGCAGATGCCGATGCTGAATTCCTCGTGTGTGTGCGGGGCGTAGCGGTGGCTGTCGAAGCGGGCGGTGAGGAGGTCGAGGGGGCGGTCGGGGTGGCCGAGGGTGGTGCGGGTCCACCGGGTCTGTCCGCTCCCGTTCACTGTGCCTCGCCCCGTTCCGCCTCGCGCCCCCACCGTCGCTTCAGGCTACGCCCGGCGGATCGATCAAAGAGGAAGTCCGATGTCTCCAGGTCGAAGGCGAAGGGGTCGGGGAGGGTGAGTGCTTTGCCGAAGGGGACGGTGCAGCGTCGGCGGTAGTCGTCTCCTCGCGGGTCGCTGAGGAGTGTCGTCTCAGATGTGTCGCGGTCGATGAGCAGGTGGAGCGGGATACCGCCGCGGGCGTAGCAACGGCGTTCGACCTCACGGTCGGCCTTCGGCCTGGTGGATGTCACTTCCAGCACCGTGGAGACACCCTGGCAGGGCATCCAGGGGTCCGCCCCCCGGTAGAGACGCAGGGTCCTGGGGGCACATGTGCCGTCCGGGATCACGTGGTCCTTCGGGCATCCCTCCGCTTTCCCCGGCTTCAGCCCCTTGTTCCCGGAGAACTGCATGTCGGTCCGGGACCGCCTGTACACCTGCTGCACGATCAGCTCGATGTAGTCCTCGCTTCCTGCGAGAGCGGTTCGTGGGCCATGGCAGTCATGTCACGCCCCTCCTTCTTCGGTCGCTCGCCGGACTGGGACATCGGCTGATCACCTGGCCCTGAGATCGGGAACCGTTCCCCCGATCGTGGCACATGATCCCGATCACCGTCAGTCGCCACCCGTCACCGGATCCGTCGCTTGACCCTGCCGCAGCGTCAACGTTTCTACTGGTCGTATGCGGATCGGAGAACTCGCCGCGGCCGTCGGGGTCACCCCGCGGGCCGTGCGGCACTATCACCATCTCGGGCTGTTGCCGGAGCCGGAACGGCGGGCCAACGGGTATCGGGACTACACGTTGCGGCACGCGGTCGTGCTGGCGCGTATCCGGCGGCTGACGGAGCTGGGGCTCGGGCTGGCGGAGGTGCGGGACGTGCTCGCGGACGACGCGGGGCGTGAACTCGTCGAGGTGCTGGGTGAGTTGGACGAGGATCTGGCGCGGCAGGAGGAGGAGATCCGCGAGCGGCGGGGGCGGTTGCGGGTCCTGATGGCGGACGCGCGTGCCGGGCGGCTGCCGGCCGAGGGGCCCGTATCGCCCGAACTCGCCGCGCTCTTCGGGAAGTTCGGGATGTTCGGGACGTCCGGGGCCGCGCCGCACTCCCCCATGGCCGCCAAGGACCGGGAGGTGTTCGCCCTGCTGGAGACCACCGCGACGCCCGCGGCACGGGCGGAGATGCTCGCCTCGCTGGAGAGCATGATGGCGGCCCCCGGCGCGGTGGAACGGGCCCACGAGGCGTACGCGCTGCTCGACGCGCTCGCCGACGTCGAGCCCGACGATCCCCGTGTGGAGGAGGCGGCCCGTGTCCTGGCCGGCCTGGTCCCGCCGGAGATGGTCCCGCAGGACACCGGTCTCGACCTCGACGACACCAGGGGCGGCGGGAGGGGCACCGGCAGTTTCCTGCGCGCCTTCTACGCCGACTTCGCCCCGGCCCAGGCGGAGGCCATCCGCCGCACGCTTCGGATACTGACGGAGGACCGCCCATGAGGAGCTCCCACCGGATCGCCCACTCCCTCGTACGTCATGAACTCCTGCTGCTGGCAAGCCTGTTGCGCTGGGTCGCGCGGCGGCCCCACGGGGTCGGGGAGGAGGGCGCGCGGGTCTTCGGGTACGCGCGGGGGCAGGGGGCCATGATGTTCGGGTTCGGGTTCGTGTGTGTCGTCGAGACGGTGACCATGTCCGTCCTGCTGCGCGACTTCCCGCTCGTGCACTCCGTCTTCCTCGTCCTCGATCTCTACACGATCCTCATCGTCGCCGGGCTGCACGCCGCCTCCGTGACCCGCCCGCACGTCCTCACCGGCACGACCCTGCGGCTGCGCCGCTTCGCCACCGTGGATCTGCGCGTGCCGCTGAGCGCCGTCGCCTCCGTCCGCCGCGAGCTGCGTATGACGCACGAGAAGCGGGACGGGGAGCTGAACATGGAGGTCGGGTCGCAGACGACGGTCACCTTGGAACTGGCCGAGCCGGTGAGCTGCTCGACCTTCTTCGGGCGTCGCCGGGAGGTGCGTCTGGTGCGCTTCCACGCCGACGAGGCCGATCAACTCGCCAGGGAGCTCCAGGAGTTCACGCCGGTACGAAACGCACCTTCGCCGCTCCCGGCTCGGCCTGTGTGAGCCGTACGCGCAACCGCTCGCCCAGCGGCAGCCGGCCGCCGCCCTCGGCCGCCACCAGCCGGCCGATGACCGCCGGGGACACCAACTGCACCTCCCCCAGGGCGGGTCGGCCCTCCTTCGCCTCCTCCACGTCCACCACGTATCCCTCGAAGATCTCCCCCACCCGGTCCCTGAGCAGGGCGGCCTCGACGAGGTCCACGCACTCGCGCTCGACGCGTCCGGCTCGTCGGCCGCCCTCCGCCATCTCGTCGGGGAGCGCGGCGAAGGACGCCAGGACCCAGTCGGGGGTCGGGGCGCCGGCCGCCGCCGCGAGGCAGATCTCCGAGGTGTAGCGGTCCACGAGGCGGCGCAGTGGGGCCGTGCAGTGGGTGTAGGGGGCGGCGACGGCGGAGTGCGTGGTGATCGCGGGGAGGTCGCCGTCGCGGAACGGGGTGTAGTGCGCGCCGCGCAGCAGGGTCGTGCACTCCAGGAGGAAGGCCGCGTGGCGGGGGTCGTGCGGGTCGAGGGAGCGGATCAGCGCCGCGTACGAGACGTGGTGCGGCCAGTCGATGCGCAGGGCTTCGGCGGTACGGCGCAGGCGGCCCACCTCCCCCAGTCTCGGCTTCGCTCGACCGGGGGGACCCCCATCGTCCGGGGCGGCGGGGAGGGTGCGCAGGACGCCGGTGCCGTGGGCGAGCATCAGGTCGGCGGCGGCCATGCCGGTGAGGAGGGAGATCTGGGCGTTCCAGCCCTCGGCGGGGAGCGGGGCGCGGTAGGTCAGCTCGTAGGTGCCACCCGCGTCGCCGGTGCCGCCCGCCTCGCCGGTGTCTTCGGTGTCGCCGGTGTCGTGGGCGTCGTCGGCGTGCTCGGTGATCTCCTGCTCGGGGACGGTGAGGGAGATGCCGCCGCGTTCGACCTCCAGGCGCTCGCGCAGCCGCCCGATCTCCTTCAGCAGGGCGAGAGGTTCCTCGGCGGTGCCCGCGTCGATCTCCTTCTGTACGCCCGCGTAGTCCAGCTTGGCGCGGCTGCGGACCAGGGCCCGGCGGACGTCGACGCGCTCGGTACGGCCGTCCGCGTCCAGGTCCAGCGTCCACAGGACCGCCGGGCGGGTGTGGGCCGGGAGGAGGCTGGCGGCGCCCTCGGAGAGGCAGGCCGGGTGGAGGGGGACCTTGCCGTCGGGGAAGTAGAGGGTCGTCACCCGGCGGTGGGCCTCGGTGTCCAGGGCGCTGCCGGGGGTGACGAAGGCGGCGACGTCGGCGATGGCGTACCGGACGCGGTAGCCGCCGGGGCCCGCGCCCGAGCCCCGGCCCGGCCGCCGCGAGAGATGCATCGCCTGGTCGAGGTCGGTGGAGGTGGGCGGGTCGATGGTGAAGAGAGGGATGTCCGTGGCGTCGTACGACGGAAGGCGCGGGGACTTCGCGGCGTGCTCCGCCTCGACGAGGACCTGGAGGGGGAAGGCGCCCGGCACGTCGAGTTCCGTGCGCAGCGCGCGCAGGGCCGCCCGCAGGGGAGCCTCGGCGGCGCCCGTGACATGGAGGTGGCGGCGGGGCATGGGTCGAGCGTAGGGCGGGGCGGGCGGCGTGGCATGTCGGGCGGCGCCCCGGCGTCACCCGGCGTCATCCCGGCCTCGCCCCGGCGTTTCGGAAGCCCGCCTTCCCACCCGTACGCTGTCGCGGAGCCCCGAACCCCCGATTCCCCCCGAGAGCAAGGAGTGACCGTGCTCGTCCTGTTGCCGCCGTCCGAAGGCAAGGCCCCCTCCTCGGGCGGGGCTCCGCTGAAGCTGGAGGGGTTGTCGCTGCCGGCGCTCACGGGGGCGCGGGAGGCGGTGATCGGGGAGTTGGTGGAGCTGTGCGCCGGGGACGAGGACAAGGCGCGTGAGGTGCTCGGGCTGAGCGAGGGGCTGCGCGGCGAGGTCGCCAAGAACGCCGAGCTGCTGGCGGCGGGCACCCGTCCGGCCGGGCAGGTCTACACGGGCGTGCTGTACGACGCGCTCGACCTCGCCGGGCTGGAGACCGCCGCCAAGCAGCGCGCGGCGCGTCAGCTGCTGGTCTTCTCGGGGCTGTGGGGCGCGGTCCGGGTGACGGACCGTATCCCCTCCTACCGTTGCTCGATGGGCGTCAGGCTGCCCGGCATCGGCGCGCTCGGCACGCACTGGCGTACGCCGATGGCGTCGGCGCTTCCCGAGGCCGCCGGGGACGGGCTGGTCCTCGACCTGCGGTCCTCCGCGTACACGGCCGCGTGGAAGCCGAAGGGCGAGGTGGCCGGGCGGACCGCGACCGTACGGGTGCTGCACGCGCCCACCCGGAAGGTCGTCAGCCACTTCAACAAGGCGACCAAGGGCCGCATCGTACGGAGCCTGCTGTCGGCCGGGATCGCGCCCACGGGCCCGGCGGAGCTGGTGGAGGCGCTGCGGGACCTCGGGTATGTGGTGGAGGTGGAGCCTCCGGCCGGGACCGGGGTCGGCGCCCGGACCGGGGCCGGGAAGGCGTGGGCGCTGGATGTGCTGGTGGACGAGGTGCACTGAGCCTCGCCCTCTTCACCTTCCGTCGCGTTGCAGCATGCGCAACGCTCGTTGTGCATGCTGTTTCGCCCGGGCAGGATGACGCCATGCCCTCATCCCTGCCCGCGTCCTCACGCGACTCCGTCCTCGACCTCGCGCCCGTCCTGCCCGTGGTCGTCGTCGACGACCCCGCCGACGCCGTCCCGCTCGCGCGGGCGCTGGTCGCGGGTGGGCTGCCGGCGATCGAGGTGACGCTGCGGACGCCGGGCGCGCTGGACGCCGTACGGGCGATCGCGGCGGAGGTACCGGACGCGGTGGTCGGGGTGGGGACCGTCATCACCCCGGCGCAGGTCGCGGAGGCCGTCGCGGCGGGTGGGCGTTTCCTGGTCAGTCCGGGCTGGACGGACGTACTGCTGGAGGCGATGCGGGCGTCCGGGGTGCCGTTCCTGCCGGGGGTGTCGACGGCCTCGGAGGTCGTGGCGCTGCTCGAACGCGGGGTGCGGGAGATGAAGTTCTTCCCGGCGGAGGCGGCGGGCGGGACGGCGTATCTGAAGTCGCTCGCCGGGCCGTTGCCGCAGGCGCGCTTCTGCCCGACCGGCGGGGTCGGGCCGGGCAACGCGCCGGAGTATCTGGCCCTGCCCAACGTCGGCTGTGTGGGCGGTACTTGGATGCTGCCGGCCGATGCGCTCGCAGCGCGGGACTGGGGGCGGATCGAGGGGCTGGCACGGGCGGCGGCGGGGCTGCGGGAGCCCCGTTCAGCGCAGGTGTGAGGTGTCGTTGAGGAGGCGGAGGGTCGCGTTGCCGTCCGCGTAGTAGGCCAGGGCCGACAGGGAGGCCGCCGAGACTTCCATGCGGAACAGGGATTCCGCGGGTGCGCCGAGGGCCAGGCGTACGAGGGTCTTGATCGGTGTGACGTGGGTGACGAGCAGGACCGTGCGGCCCCGGTGTGCGGCGACCAGTTCGTCCCGGGTGGCGGCGACGCGGTGGGCCACGGCCTCGAAGCTCTCGCCGCCGCCGGTGGGTTCGGCGTCCGGGGAGGACAGCCAGGCGTTCATGTCGTCCGGGTGGCGCTCCCGCACCTCGCCGAAGCTCAGCCCCTCCCACGCGCCGAAGTCCGTCTCCCGCAGCCCGTCCTCGACGGCCACCTTCAGGCCCAGCCGGGCCGCGACGATCCCGGCCGTCTCCCGGCAGCGGGCCAGCGGCGACGACACGACCTCCTGGATCGTGCCGCGGGCCGCGAGCGCGGCGGCGACCCGTTCCGCCTGGTACCGGCCGACGTCGGAGAGGGACGGATCCGAGCCCCCGCTCCCCGAGAACCGCTTCTGGGGGGTGAGGGGGGTCTCGCCGTGGCGCAGCAGTACGAAGGTGGCGGGGGTGCCGAGGTCGGGGGCGGCGGAGGCGACGTTCGCCGCGGCACGGAGGTCGGCGGCGGCCTTGGCACCGGGGATCGGGGCGCGGCGGCCAGGGGACGAGGGGGCTGCGGTGTCCGCCGGAGGCGGTGCCTCCGCTCCCGAACCGCTATCGATCCCGGTCCCGTTCCCCCTGCGGGCTCCGGCTGCGGACAGCGCCGCGCGGGCCTTGGCCGCGCCTGCCGTCGCGTCGCCCGGGGGGCCCGACGGCTCGGGCGCGGCGGCGGACCGGGCCGCGCGGGTGTCCAGGTCCGCCGTGGACGCGGCGGGTGACCACCGCTCGCCCCGCTTGCCCGCGTCCATCGCCTCGTTGGCGAGGCGGTCGGCGTGCTTGTTCTGGTCGCGCGGCATCCACTCGTACGTCACACGGCCGGGCGGGAAGACCCGCGCGGCCTCGGCGGCCAGCGGCTTCATGTCGGGATGCTTGATCTTCCAGCGGCCCGACATCTGCTCGACGACGAGCTTGGAGTCCATCCGGACCCGGACGGAGGCCGCGGGGTCCAGCTCGTACGCCGCCTTCAGACCCGCGATGAGGCCGCGGTACTCGGCGACGTTGTTCGTGGCGACCCCGAGGTACTCGGCGGCCTCCACCAGCGTCTCGCCCGTCACCGCGTCGAGGACGACCGAGCCGTAGCCCGCGGGCCCCGGGTTGCCCCGGGAACCGCCGTCCGCCTCGACGATGAACTCCCGCATGCCGAAAGACCCTTGCCGCTCCTAGAGGCCCGACTCGGACGTACGCACGAGGATCCGGCCGCAGTTCTCGCAGCGGACGACCGTGTCGGGCGTGGCCTTGCGGACGTCGTTGAAGTCGGTGATCGACAGCTCCTGGCGGCAGCCCTGGCAGGTGCGCTGGTACAGCTTGGCCGCGCCGATGCCGCCCTGCTGGTCGCGCAGCTTGTCGTAGAGCTTGAGGAGGTCCGCGGGGACGGAGGCCGCGATGACCTCGCGCTCCTTGGTCACCGTCGCCACCTCGCCGTCGATCTCCTCGAACGCGGCCTCCCGGCGGGCGGTCGCGTCGTCGACCTTCCCCTGCACGGCGCCGACCCGCTCGGTCAGCTCGGCGACCCGCTCCTGGACGGACTCCCGGCGCTCCATGACCTCCAGGACGATGTCCTCCAGGTCGCCCTGCCGCTTGGCGAGGGAGGCGATCTCGCGCTGGAGGTTCTCCAGGTCCTTCGGGGAGCTGACCGCGCCCGAGTCCAGGCGCTGCTGGTCACGGACGGCGCGCTGGCGCACCTGGTCCACGTCCTGCTCGGCCTTGGTCTGCTCGCGGGCGGTGTCGCTCTCCTCGGTCTGCGCGGCCACGAGCAGGTCGCGCAGCTGGGTGTGGTCCTTCGTCAGCGACTCGATCTCGGCGTGCTCGGGCAGCGACCTCCGCCTGTGCGCGAGCTGCTGCAGGCGGACGTCCAGGCCCTGGACGTCGAGGAGGCGGATCTGGTCGGCGGGCGCGGCGTTCAGTTGGGGGCTCCCAGGGGGTCAGAAACGGTGGCGGACGCCGCGTGGGCGGTCCAGGGGTCGGTGACCGTCTTGGAGACGTGGACGCGAAGGTCCCAGCCCTCCCGGTCGGAGATCTCGTCGAGCTGGGCTGCGGCCAGCTCGCACCAGGGCCATTCGGTGGCCCAGTGCGCCGCGTCGAGCAGCGCGAGAGGTGTGTGGGTGCCTTCCGCGGCCCGGGCCACGGCCTCGGAGGCGGGGTGGTGGCGCAGGTCGGCGGTGAGGAAGGCGTCGACACCGGCCGCGCGTACGTCGTCGAAGAGGCTGTCGCCGGAGCCGCCGCTGACGGCGACCGTGCGGACGACCGCGTCGGGATCGCCGGCGACCCGGATGCCCTGCGCGGTGGCGGGCAGTCGCTCGGCGGCGCGCGCGGCCAGGTCGCGCACGGTCAGCGGGTGGTCCAGCTCGCAGACCCGGCCGAGACCGCGCCGCCCGGTGGGGTCGGCGGGGTCCGGGACGAGGGGGCGTACGACCCTCAGGTCCAGCGCGCCGGCGAGGGCGTCGCTGACGCCCGGGTCGGCGGTGTCGGCGTTGGTGTGGGCGACGTGCAGCGCGATGTCGTTCTTGATGAGGGTGTGCACGACGCGGCCCTTGAAGGTGGAGGCCGCCACCGTCGTCGTCCCGCGCAGATAGAGCGGGTGGTGGGTGACCAGCAGGTCGGCGCCCAGCTTCACCGCTTCCTCGACGATCTCCTGGACCGGGTCGACGGCGAACAGGACCCGCGCGACCTCCTGGTCCGGGTCGCCGCAGACCGTGCCGACCGCGTCCCACCCCTCGGCCCTCTCGGGCGGCCAGAGGGCGTCGAGCGCGGCGATGACTTCAGACAGACGGGGCACGCACAAAGGCTACCTGCACCGCTCCCGTCCCAGACCGGCCGCGGGTCACTTGACCAGCCGCCCCTCTGCCAGCACATCCGTCGCCGTTCCCTCAGGCGAATCAGGTGACGAGCACCCTTATGTGTGAAGGGGGTCCAGGTTGTCCCACGTCTGTGCGTACGAAAACTAGCTTCGTCGCCGGAGGTGATCGAACGATGACGGCCTGTACACCACCCTCACCCATGACGGGCCACGGGCACGAGACGGGACGGGAGGACACGGGACAGGAGAACGACGAGGACAGCGGCGGGAGCGGGCGGCTCGCGCCGCCCGGCTGTGTGATCACCGCCGACGGGACGTACGCGGCGCGCCTCGCGCTCGACGGCGAGTCCTGGTTCCCCGAGCGCTGGACCCTGGACGGCCCCGAGCCGTACGCCGTCCCCCTGCCGGGCAACCAGCCGGAGGAACCCGGCACCGAAGTGCTCCCCATGACCGACGGCCGGGTGCTGATCCACCGGCTGGCCGCCGAGCGGCATCTGTTCTCCCTCCTCTATCCCACCGGGCCCGGCACCGGCGAACTCCCGCTCGGCGCGGTCGAATGCGCCGACCCGGCGGCCGAGTTGCGGCTGCTGCCGCCCGCGCCGTGCGGGGAGCGGGCGTACGCCCTCGCCCTGGGCCGGAGCGCCACGACGGTGTGGCTGGTGGTGGGCGGAACGTTCGGCCCGGAGATGGTGGCGCAGGTGCCGGGACGGTGTTCGGGCGGCGTCTGGCTGGACGGTACGGGCCGGCTGCTCGCCCTGGACCAGGAATGGGGCGGCCGGACCAAGTCGGTGGTGGTCGATCTGGAGCAGGGCGGCGCGGTCTCGCCGCTGCTGCAGATCGCGGACGACAGCAACGACCGGGTGCTGCTCTCCGACCCCGACAGCGGACTGCTCCTGATCCGCTCGGACGCGCCCTCCCCCGGCCACGACCGGCTCGGCTGGGGTGTGTTGGGCAGTACGCTCCCCGTCCGCTTCCCGGAGTGTCTGCGGGTGCCGGACGGGCACCGGATCACCCCGTTCGCCATCCAGCCGGGCCAGATCCTGACCCCCGAGAGCTGTGCGGTCGCGCTGCGCGTGGACGGCCCCCGGGGCAGCTGGGTCGGTGTGTGGCGCCCGGCGGCCCGCCGCATCCTCCATCTGCCCGCTCCCGAGGGCTGGTTGGCGGGGGCCGGGCTGTGGAGCCGGGAGGGCGTGCTGCAACTGCCGTACACCACAGGGGTCGTGCGGTGCGGGGTGGCTCGGGTCGGGGTGCCCTGGGGAGAGACCTCGGCGGAATCCCCGGAGGAGGTCACGGAGGAGGTCACGGAGGAGAGCGCCGACGGGGCGGCTCCCGGCGGCGGAGTCTCCGACGGGAGCGGCTCCGGTACGGAACCGTCCGTACCCGCCGTCGCCCGGCCCGTGCCGTTGCAGCAGGCGCCGTTGGAGGGGCGCGTACCGGAGGAGGTGACCGTCGGGTGAAGCTGATGTGCGAGCTACGGGCGAAGTGGACGCGGCGCGGGCGACACGCACTCGGGCGGCTTCGGGGCGAGCGGGCCGGACCGTTAAAATCACCCGCCGGTAAGAAGATCATTCGACGGGGAACACTTCCAATGAGCGACGTGCACACCATCCAGCCGCCCACGGCCAGCCCCCAAGAGGCGGACGGCCACGGCAAACACCGGGGCCAGATCTCGGCCCACGAAGCCGAGAAGGCGACCCCTCGCGGGCGCCACCGCAAGCCGGCCGAACAGACGGAGCCGACGCCGTCCGCCTGAACGGCGGCACGAGTCCCTCCCGGTCGCCTCTGGAGAAACGTCAATTCGCCACTTCGTCGCTTCATCACTTCGGCGATGCGACACCGGAACCGACCACCACGGCATCCGGCCCCGCCCGTCATCGACGGGCGGGGCCGTTCCGTTTGACGACCCCGGGGACGAGTTCACCGGGGCGTACGGCCCCTTACGAGGCTTCGTCCGCCCCGTGCCGCAGGCCCAGCACCTCCGCCGCCGCGAACGTCTCGCCCTCCGGGCGGCCCGCGTAGTACGGCGTGAGCAGGCCGTCCAGTTCGTCGTGGGTGAACGCGTCCTGCTTGGTGTCGAACCTGGCCTGGACACGCGGACGTTCGACGACGGCGACCATGCCGCCGTGGACGACGAGGAGCTGTCCGTTCACCCGGGCGGCGGCGGGTGAGGCGAGATAGCCGACGAGGGGGGCGACATGCTCGGGGGCGAGGGGGTCGAGGCCGCCGGAGGCGGACTCGCCGAACACGTCCTCGGTCATCCGGGTCCGGGCCCGCGGGCAGATCACGTTCGCCGTGACGCCGTACTTGGCGAGCGCGAGCGCCGTGGAGGTCGTCAGCCCGACGATGCCGCCCTTCGCCGCCGCGTAGTTGGGCTGTCCGGCCGAGCCCGCGAGGAAGGCCTCCGACGAGGTGTTCACGATCCGCCCGTACACCGGACCGCCGCCGCCCGCCTTCGCCCGGTCGCGCCAGTAGGCGGAGGCGAACCGTGTCGTGTTGAAGTGCCCCTTCAGATGCACCCGGAGGACCGCGTCCCACTCCTCCTCCGACATCGAGAAGACCATGCGGTCGCGCAGGATTCCCGCGTTGTTGACGAGGATGTCCAGCTTCCCGAACTCCGCGATCGCCAACTCGACCAGTTCTCGCGCCTGTTGGTGATCCGACACATCGCCGGTGTGGACGACCGCGCGTCCGCCCGCAGCACGGATCGTGTCCGCCACCTCCTCGGCGGGCCCCGCCGACACCTCGCCGGAACCGTCCCGGCCCGGCCGTCCGTAGTCGTTCACCACGACGGCCGCGCCCAGCCGGGCCAGCTCCAGCGCCTCGGCCCGGCCGAGTCCGCGCCCCGCGCCGGTCACGATCGCGGACAGCCCTTCGAGCGGCAGCCCTTGCAACGACTGTCCTTGCAACGGCTGCCCTTGCAACGACTGTCCTTCGAGCGGCGATGTCATCCCCGAGCCCCTCTCTCGCGTGCCTTCGCCGTGGTCAGATCTCGATGCAGGTGCGCAGGGCCACCCCGGTCCGCATCTGGTCCAGTGCCTCGTTGATGTCGGCGAGGGGCACCCGGTGGGTGATCAGGCTCGCGAGGTCGATGCGGCCGGCCCGCCAGAGGGCGATGGCCCGCTCGTAGGAGCGCAGGACGTCGCCGCCGCCGTACATCGACGGCAGGATCCGCTTCTCGTCGAAGAACAGCTCGAACATGCTGAGTTGCAGGAAGTCGTCCAGCGCGCCCGCGCCGACCACGACGAGGGTGCCGCCGCGCCGGGTCGTCTCGTACGCGGTCCGGGCGGTGGCCGAGCGGCCGACGACCTCGAAGACGTAGTCGAAGCCCTCCCCGGCGGTGACGGACTGCTTGGCGTCGGCCAGCTCCTCCGGCGAGATCGCCCTGGTGGCACCGAACTTGAGGGCCGCCTCGCGTCGTGAGACCACCGGGTCGACGGCGACGATCTCGGCGGCGCCCTTGAGCCGGGCGCCCTGGATCGCCGAGATGCCGACGCCCCCGCAGCCGATGACGGCGACCGACGAACCGGCCTCCACATCGGCGGTGTTGAGGGCCGCGCCCAGCCCGGTGGTGACGCCGCAGCCGATGAGGGCGGCGATGTCGGAGGGCACGTCGTCCGGTATCGGCACGGCGCAGCCCGCGTCGACGACGACCTCCTCGGCGAACGTGCCGGTGCCCGCGAAGCCGAAGACGTCTCCGGCGGGCCGCTTGAAGTTGGGCGTGCCGGCGTTGAGGAAACCGGCGAGGCAGAGGTGCGTCTGACCGCGCTTGCAGGCGGGACAGGTGCCGCAGGCCGGGAGCCAGCAGACCACGACGCGGTCCCCCGCCTTCAAGTGGCTGACGCCTTCGCCGACTTCGACTATCTCGCCGGCGCCCTCGTGCCCGGGGACGAACGGTCCGGGCTGCGGCAGCACCCCGGCCATCGCCGACAGGTCGGAGTGGCACAGCCCCGTGGCCCGCACCCGGATCCTCACCCGGCCCGGTCCGAAGCCCACCGCCTCGACGTCGTCGAGCACGTCGAGCTTGTCCTGACCGATCTCGTGCAGTACGGCTGCGCGCATGGTGCGGCTCCCCTCAGAAGTACCTGACCTACGTCTGTACCGATGAGCTCAACTGATCCTCGGCAACCGACGGGCTCATCACCGACGGGTTGATCAACGGTGGGCCCATCACGGATGGACTCATTCGTGTTCGACGAGCGTGTCCGCCAGGACCGGCGCGTCGTCCCGCTCGACGGAGGACACCGTCACCCGTACCGCGTGGTCGTCCGGCCGCCACATCCGGATACGGAGGGTCTCGCCCGGGAAGACGACGCCCGCGAAGCGTGTCCCGTACGAGCGGACGCGGCCGACGTCGCCGCCGAGCACGGTGTCCACCACGGCCTTCAGGGTCGTCCCGTAGGTGCACAGCCCGTGCAGGATCGGGCGGTCGAACCCGGCGCGCCCCGCGAACTCCGGGTCGGCGTGCAACGGGTTCCAGTCGCCGGAGAGGCGGTAGAGCAGCGCCTGGTCCTCGCGGACGGCCCGCTCGACCTCCTTGTCGGGCGCGGTCGTCGGCGGTTCCTGTCGTACGGACGGCCCGCGCTCACCGCCCCAGCCGCCCTCGCCCCGGACGAAGATCTGCGCCTCGTTGACCCACAACGGGCCCTCGGTGTCGGCGACTTCGGTCCGCATCACCAGGACGGCCGCCTTGCCCTTGTCGTACACCGCCGCCACGCGCGAGGTCGCGGTCGCGCGCCCCTCGACGGGGATCGGGCGGTGCAGCTCGACGCGCTGGCCGCCGTGCAGGACCTTGGCCAGGTCGACGTCGACTCCGGGGGCGTTCAGGCCGCCGATGACGTCCGGCGAGCCGGCGCCGGCGACGGTCGCGAAGCTCGGCAGGACGTGCAGCCGGGACTCCAGCGTGTAGCGCAGCTCGCCGGGGTCGGTCGCGGGGATGCCGGCGCCGATGCCGAGGTGGTAGAGCAGCACGTCCTTACGGGTCCACGCGATCTCGGCGGAACGTGGCTCGGCCGCGAGCGCCTTGGCTGCGTCGATGGGCATGGGGCTCCTGTGTGCGGTGGGGGCGGAGGGCAGAGGGCGGGTGGTGGCCGACGGTGCGGTGACCGGCGGGCGGTGACCGGCTCGCGCTGAGGAACCTCGGTACGACCGTCCGCACCAGCGGCCGCACCGAGGTCGTCACGGCGGACCCGGAACCCGCCCACCTAGAACGCGTTCCAGTCCGGCGCCCCTCTGTATAGCCGAGCCACGTACACATGTGAAGACTCCTGACAGTACGTCAGATCTGTGCCGCTCCCTCCGCCCCGCCCATGACATTTGTCCTGCCGGACTCCGTACAAGCGCCCCTGCCGGGCCGCGCCGCGGCTTCGTACTGTCGAGGACATGAGACCGACGGATGCGGGCGGGACGGGCATGGCGGGGGCGGGCGCGGAGACGGAAGCCACAGGTGCCGGGGACCCGTGTGCCGGAGGCGGCGGGACCGCGGGCGCCGACTGTGGGAGCCCGCGCCGCGTGGGGGCGTGGTTCCCATGGCGGGCGATGCGCGGAGGCGGCGGGCGGAAGCCGGCGCCGGACGACGCCGGACCGCCTGCCACCGGACTCACCCTGCTGCCGTGGCTGCTCATGGGGATGGGCGCCTTCGCGAACCTCCTCCAGGGCCGCGCCCCGAACCCCTGGGTCGGCGGCCTCGGCATCCTCACCTTCAACTCCCTCTACATCTACGTCGTCATCCGCGCCTTCGTGAAGGAGAAGCGCGAGTCCCGCTCCACCCGCCTCGCGCTCATCCTGCTCGGCCTGGTCGCCTGCGGCCTCGCCCTCTCCTACGGCGGCAGCTGGCTGAACTTCTTCCCGCTGCTCGGTCTGGCCGTGGGCGCCGTCACCCGAGGCCCACGGCTCGGCCGGACCGGGCTGGCGGTGACCGTGCTCGCGGGCGGGGTCTCGGCGTTCCGCGAGGGATGGGCCGCGGTCAACGTGGCGTACGGCACCTTCATCTCCGTCGTCGTGACGGCGGCGATCCTCTCCCTGGCGGACGCGGTGCGCGAACTGCGCGCCGCCCGCGAGGAGCTGGCGCATCGCGCGGTGGAGGAGGAACGTCTGCGTTTCTCCCGCGATCTGCACGATCTTCTCGGGCACACGCTGTCGGTGATCGTGGTGAAGTCGGAGGCGGCCCGTCGTCTCGCCCCGCACGACCCGGACGCGACGCTCGCCCAGATCGCGGACATCGAGACGGTCGGCCGCCAGGCCCTCACGGAGATCCGCGAGGCCGTCACCGGATACCGCGAGGGCAGCCTCACGAGCGAACTGGACCGTGCCCGCTCCGTCCTGTCCGCCACGGGCACGGCCCTGACCGTACGGCGCTCCGGGCCGCCCCCGACCGCCCGGACCGAGGCCCTGCTCGCCTGGGTCGTCCGCGAGGCGGTCACCAACGTCGTACGGCACAGCCACGCCACCCGCTGTGAGATCGTCCTCACCACCACTCCGGCCCACACCCGCCTCACCCTCACCGACAACGGCCCCCGCGCCACTCCCCCACCGCCCACCTCCACCCCCCATGGCCTGCGGGGCCTCACCGAACGCCTCACCACAGCCGGCGGCACCCTCCAGGCCGGCCCCGGCCCCGACTGCGGCTTCTCGGTGAGCGCGGAACTGCCGACACCACCGCCGGGGGCGACCGAGAAGCGAGCGCCGGACACGGTCGCGCTGCCACGGCCGTGAGTGGGCCGGAGGTTGACCGGGCCCGGACTCGGGGCCCGGCCAAGGATCCGACCAGGGACCCCGGGCAGCACCCGAGGCGGCAACCCCAGCCCCCTCCCCCATCCCCACCCCGCCCGTGTCGCTCCAAATCGGTCTCTTCCGCCTAATCTTGGGCCGTGAACCAGATGCCCCGGGAGCACCGGCCCGCCAAGTCCATCAGGGTGTTGCTTGCCGAGGACCAGGGGATGATGCGGGGCGCGCTGGCGTTACTGCTGGGGATGGAGGCCGACATCCAGGTCGTGGCGCAGGTCGGGACGGGGGACGCGATCGTGGACGCGGCGCTGATCCATCGGCCGGATGTCGCGCTGCTGGACATCGAACTGCCCGGGATGAGCGGTCTGGACGCCGCCGCCGAGCTGCGCGACCAGGCGCCCGACTGCCGTGTGCTGATCCTCACCACCTTCGGCCGGCCCGGATATCTCCGCCGGGCCATGGACGCCGGCGCCGCCGGGTTCCTGGTCAAGGACGGGCCCGTCGAGGAGCTGGCCCGGGCCATCCGGCGGGTGCTCACCGGCGAGACCGTCGTCGATCCGGCTCTCGCCACGGCCGCGCTGAGCGCCGGGCCCAACCCGCTCACCGACCGCGAACGCGACACCCTCAACGCCTCCGCCGACGGCGCCACCGTCGCCGACATCGCCGCCCGCCTCCGGCTCTCCGAGTCCACCGTCCGCAACTACCTCTCCTCCGCCATCGGCAAGACCGGCACCCGCAACCGCATGGAAGCCCTGCGGGAGGCCCGGCAGCAGGGGTGGCTCTGACCGTCGCGCCCCCGTCACCCCGTCACCCCGTCACCTGCGCCGACTTGTACCCCACCCCCTCCGGTGCCAGCGCCACGAACCAGCTCGCCATGGCGCCCTTCGGCTGGACGATGCGGGGGTTGCGCAGGTCCGCGTACCAGCCGTCGCCCCTGTCGCGCCTGGCGTCGACGAAGGTGTCGTCGGACCAGGTGACACGTACCGTCCGGGCGGTGGGGGCTACCTGGCCGATGACAAGGCGCTCGGGGGCGTCGTCCTGGTCCCGGTCACCGGTGCGGAGGGGCATCGAGTAGGCCTCCAGATCCGTACCCGCCGACGCGTCCGCCTCGCCGTCGATCAGCGCGTCCGTCCGCTCCCCGCCGACGGTCAGATGCACGAAGTGCCAGCTCTTGCCCACCAGGTCGGCCGCGCCGTCCAGCCCCGTCGGCGCGTCCCCGAAGAGGGCCATCGCGGCAAACTGCTCCTCGGCCTCCGCCTTGTCCCTCGGTGCGTCCCAGACGTCGATCGCCACCCGCCAGACCGCGCCCCGGTCCTTGCCCTCGGCCAGCGTGGTCCGCCAGGGCTCGCCGATCCGCCGGGCCTCGGGCGACGCCGGACTCGTCGCCGCAGGCTGCACACGCCCCCCGCCGCCCCCGTCCGACGCCCCGGCCAGCGCCAGCGTGCCCGTGGTGCCCGCGATCACCACGGCCGCAGCGGCGGCGACGGCCCAGCGGCGGGCCCTGCGACGCCGCCCGCCCCGTACGACCGCCTGGTAGGGGGCTATGCCGACCTCGACGTCGTCGGCCGCGTCGGCCAGCAGGAGGGCGATGTCTCTCTCCAAGGCGGTGCGGTGGGTGAGGTCGTGCGTGAGGCCGTCGTGGATGAGGCCGTCGCGCGTGCCGTCACCGTGCGTGCCGCCGCCTCGTGTGCCGCCGTCGTGTGTGCCGCCGTCGTGCTTCATCCGCTGATCCGCCTTCCCGTCCTGGCCGTCCGAGCCACCCGCACCGTCCATGCCGTCCACGCCGTCCACACCGCCCACGCCGTCCATGCCGTCCACGCCACTGATGTCACCCATGTCGCCCGCCGCACCGCTCATGGCGTTCTCGTCCGTCACTTCCGGCCCCCTGTCACCATCTCGGCCAGTCCCGGTATGGCGCGGAGCTTCGCGATGCCCTTGGCCGCGTTGCTCTTCACCGTGCCCACCGAGCAGCCCATCGCCTCGGCCGTCGCGCTCTCGCTCAGGTCCTCCCAGTACCGCAGGACCACGGCTTCGCGCTGGCGCGGCGGGAGCTGGGACAGGGCCGTCAGCAGGGCGCCGCGGTCGTCGGCCTGGGCGATGTGGTCGCCCGTGTCCGGCAGCTCGGGCACGAGGTCCGAGTCGCTCCGGGGCGCCAGGAACTCCTTGAGGCGTCTGCGGTGCTTGCGGGCGTGGGCGTTGATCATCACTCGCCGGACGTAGGTGTCCGGGTCGTCCGTCGAGCCGACGCGGCGCCAGGCCACGTACACCTGCTCCAGCGTCGTCTGGACCAGGTCCTCCGCGGCGTGCTGCTCCCCCGTGAGCAGGAACGCCGTACGCATCAGCCGTGGCCAGCGGCCGACGAGGAAGCCTTGGAACTCCTCGTCCCGGACCTGCTTCCGATCCCCCATGAGCACCTCCTAGATGCTTCTTACAGTCCACGAGGGCCCGGATTCGTTGCCTCTCCCCGCGAGAAACCCGCGAGCGACCTCCGGTCCTGACGGCCTGTCACTTCCCCATGGGCAGGTCAAGCTTTCGTTAGTCACTCAAAACAACGGAATAGTTGCCCAGGCGCACGAGGTTCAGATGGCACATACCCTCACCCCGGCCAGGAGGCCCCGCTCCATGACACGACCGCACACACCGCCGACGCACGACAGGCCCACCGCGAACGCCTCCGGCGCGATCGTCCCGGTGCTGGCCTTCGCGGGAATCGTGGTCGCGGTGATGCAGACCCTGCTGGTCCCGGTGATCAAGGACCTGCCGCAGCTGCTCGGCACCTCGCCCAGCAACGCGACCTGGGTCCTGACCTCCACCCTCCTCTCCGGTGCCGTGGCCACCCCGATCATGGGCCGCCTCGGCGACCTCTTCGGCAAGCGCCGCATGCTGCTCGCCAGCCTGTCCGTGATGGTGGTCGGCGCGCTGATCAGCGGTTTCACCAGCGCGCTCGTACCGATGATCGTCGGCCGTACCCTCCAGGGCTTCGCCATGGGCGCGATCCCGCTGGGCATCGGCCTGATGCGCGACGAACTGCCCCGTGAGCGCCTCGCCTCCGCCATGGCCCTGATGAGCTCGTCCATAGGCGTCGGCGGCGGACTCGCGCTGCCGCTCGCCGCCGCGGTCGCCCAGAACACCGACTGGCACGTCCTCTTCTTCGGCGCCGCCGGTCTCGGCGTCCTCTCCATCGTGCTGACCCTCGTCGCCGTACCGGAGACGAAGACCCGCGCGGAGGGCACCTTCGACTACCTCGGCGCGCTCGGCCTCTCCGCCGGACTCGTCCTCTTCCTGCTGCCGATCACCAAGGGCAGCGACTGGGGCTGGACCTCCACGACCACGCTCGGCCTGTTCGGCGCGTCCGCCGCGGTACTGCTGCTCTGGGGCGTCCTGGAGCTGCGCATCGCCGCGCCGCTGGTGGACCTGCGCACCACCGCCCGCCGCGAGGTCCTGCTCACCAACCTCGCCTCGATCATGGTCGGCGTCTCCTTCTACGTCGTCTCCCTCGTCCTGCCGCAGCTGCTCCAGCTGCCCTCCTCCACCGGTTACGGCCTCGGGCAGTCGATGGTCGTCGCGGGGCTGTGCGTGGCTCCGCTCGGTCTGACGATGATGTTCACCGCGCCGCTCTACGCCCGGATCTCCGCCAAGTACGGCCCCAAGAGCACCCTCATCCTGGGCATGCTGATCATCGGGATCGGCTACGGCGCCGGGCTCGGACTGATGAGCGCGGCGTGGCAGACCGTGGTGGTGTCGGTGGTGCTGGGTGCGGGGATCGGGCTCGCCTACTCCTCGCTGCCGGCGCTGATCATCGGGGCCGTCGATCCGTCCGAGACGGGGGCGGCGAACGGGCTCAACACGCTCATGCGGTCGATCGGTACGTCCGTGTCCAGTGCGGTCATCGGGATGGTGCTGGCGAACACGGCGAACCATGTCGGGGGTGTGGCGGTGCCGACGATGCACGGTTTCCGGGTCTCTTTTGTCATCGCGACCGGGGCGGTTGCCGTCGGTCTTCTGCTGGCCGTGTTTCTTCCGGGGCGGCGGGTGGTTCCTACTCTTCGGGCCAGCGGTGAGGGGTTGGGGGGCGGGGATGTCGATGGGGTGTCCCGGGAGGAGCGGGCGGAGGCCGTCGTCCGCTGAGTTTTCTCGCCCCCGCCGCCCCTCCCCGTCCCATCCCCCAGGGGCTGCGCCCCTTCGGCCCCCTCTTTTCGCGCTCCGCGCGGGGTGGGTGGGGTAGCGGGGCGGGTGGGGTGATGGGGGTGAGTGGGTACGTGCCGGTTCGGTGGGGGCTGGTCGCGCAGTTCCCCGCGCCCCTTATGGGCCTACGGCCCCTTCGGGCCGAAAAAGCACGGGGCGCAGCCCCTGCTTTTCAGGGGCGCGGGGAACTGCGCGACCAGCCCCCACCGGGCCCGCACCCGGCATCCGACCGAGTCCCCGCCCTCTTCCGCCGATCACCGCATGGCAGCATGGGCCGCCCCCACCGACGTACGACCGACCACACGGAGGACCCATGTCCGCGGCACCGAGTCCCGAGCCGGAGATCCTGCGCGCGTTCGAGGCGGCCAAGGGGTTCATGCCGGTCGGGGAGGGGCTGGCGCTGTACGCCGCGGCGGTCGAGGCGGGGCGGCTGGGGCTGCCGTTGCTGGAGGTGGGGACGTACTGCGGGCGGTCGACGATCCTGCTGGCGGACGCCGCCCGGGAGGCGGGCGTCGTCGCGGTCACCGTCGACCATCACCGGGGCAGCGAGGAGCAGCAGCCGGGCTGGGAGTACCACGACACGTCCACCGTCGACCCCGAGGTGGGCCGGATGGACACGCTCCCCACCTTCCGCCGGACCCTCCACCAGGCGGGTCTGGAGGAGCACGTCGTCGCGGTCGTCGGCCGGTCGCCGCAGGTCGCCGCGGTCTGGGGCACCCCAGTCGGCCTGGTCTTCGTCGACGGCGGCCACACCGACGAGCACGCCACCGCCGACTACGAGGGCTGGGCCCCGCATGTCGCCCCGGACGGTCTCCTCGTCATCCACGACGTCTTCCCCGACCCCGAGGACGAGTTCACCGGGCAGGCCCCGTACCGCGTCTATCTGCGCGCCCTCGCCTCCGGCGCCTTCACCGAGGTCTCGGCGACGGACTCGCTGCGGGTGCTGCGGCGGACGGGGACCGGGATCTGAGCCACGGCCTCGTCAGCCCTGCCGTCCCCGTCAGCCCTGCCGTCCCCGTCAGCCCTGTCGTCCCCGTCGGCCCCGTCGTTCCGTCGGCCCTGTCTTCACCCGTGTGGGGTTCACGCCACCTCTATGCCGTGGTCCTGGACCAGTTCCTCCAGGCCGCCCCGGTATCCCTTGCCGCCGATGACGAAGTCCCAGTCGCCGTTGGAGCGGCGGCGGAAGGAGCCGAGGGTGAGGGCCGTTTCGCCGGTGCGGCCGTCGGAGACCTCCAGGCGGCCCTGTTCGGCGCGGGACGGGTCGAGGAGGCGGATACCGGCGTCGGTGAAGCCGGAGAGGTCGGCGTCGGGGTTCACGGCCGGGTCGATCGCGGCCACGAGCACGAGGCGGTCGGCCTCCGCCGGGAGGGCGTCGAAGGAGACCCGGATCGCGGCCTTGTCCGGGGTGGTCGGCGGGACGGCGCGGACCGTGCCGTCGGGGGTGTGCAGGTTGTTGTAGAACACGAAGTGGTCGTCGCTGAGGACCCGGTTGCCGTGGCAGACGAGGGCGCAGACGTCCAGGGCGACGCCACCGGTCCAGTACATGCCGAGCACGCTGTAGTCCTCCGGGGCCGCGGCAGGGGCCGTACCCGGTCCCGGTCCGTACGCGGCGTCCGCCGAGGTCCGCTGGGCGGGCATCACCACGGTGGCGTCGGGCGCGGGCATCACCAGCGTGGGGTCGGTCGGGGACGCGGAAGCGGGGGCCCGGTCCTCGCCCGTCCCCAGGCGTCCCCGGAGGCCGTGCCGGTGGAGGAGGTCGACCAGTTCGCGGCCCGAGATCAGTTCCAGCGGTTTGCCGTTGGCGAAGGTGTGGGAACCGGGGCCGAACTTGGACGTCGTCACGAGGACGCCCTTGTTGGCGCCCGCGTCCTGGACCGTGCCGTAGAGGTCGCGGACGGCGGTCGGCGGGACGGTGTTGCGGTAGCGCTTGACCTGGACGACGATCTTGCCGCCCCGGATGGGGGTCGGGTCCAGGGCGTCGACGTCGACCCCGCCGTCGCCGGAGCGCTCGGTGGTGACCGCCTGCATGCCCATGGCCCGGAAGAGTTCCGCGACCAGCGACTCGAAGGCCAGCGGGTCCATCGCCAGCAGGTCGGGCTCGTCCTCGCCGCCGTGGGTGACGACGCCGTTGCCGACGTCGCCGGGCCGGCGGCCGGGACGGACGGGGGTGCGCTGGTCCGGCCGGGCGGACAACTGCCCCCGCAGGCCGTCCGTCAGGCAGTCGACGGCGCTCACCTGCTCCAGGTGCAGGCCCGCGAAGACCGACCGGGGCACCTGGACGGTCACCAGGACGATCTGGGTGCGGCGGCCGGTCGCCGGGTCGTGGTCGTCCACGAACCCGTTCAGGACGACCGACTCCAGCGCGCCGAACTCGTCGGCGGCGAACAGGTCGTGGAGGACGAGAAGGGCGCACTGCGCGAGGACGTCGCGGTAGAGGGCCCGCCGCTGGGTGACCGGGCGCGGGCGCTCCTTGTCCTGGTCGACGCTCGGCATGTAGACGACGCTCTTCGCCTCGGGGACGACGTCGTACCTGGGCAGCTCCCAGTCCAGGACCAGTTGGCGGGCGGCCGAGTCGTAGGCGGCGGAGACACCTCGGGGGAAGCCGTCGGGCCAGGCGGGCGAGGCGTAGAGGGCGGCGGAGAAGTAGTCGACGGCGGCCTCCGGGTCGCCGTCGCGCAGCGCGGTCGCCATCCGGGCGAGCCCGGTGTTGTGCTGCCGGATCTCCGCCCGCTGCCCGTCGGCCCACTGCTCGTACTGCCGCCGGTACTGGGCGAGTTGGTGCTGTCGCTGGGCCTCGGCGGCCTGGGCCGCGTGCCAGTCGTGCTCGAAGCGGGCGCGGGCCTCGGCCTGCGCCTGGGCGCGCCGCTGCGCGGACCAACCCCCTTGCGCCTGGTAGTGGTTGGGGTCCGGCATGGGGACGGGGTGGGCGAGCGGCCCCGGCGAGAACGGCTCCAGGTCCTCGGGGCGGGTGAGGGACGCGGCCCGGAACGCCGGAGCGCGACAACCGGTGACCAGCAGTCCTTCCAGGGCGAGGACCTGGGCGTCCATCTCCTCGGTGCGCCGGCGTGCCTCCGCCTCACGCTGTTGCCGGTACGTCGCCTGCTGCTCCCGCTGGCTGCGCGCGACCTCCCGCTGGTACGCGCGCTGCTGTCGCTCGTACTCGCGCTGCTGCCGGGCCCGCTCCTCCGACTGACGCTGCTGCTGGCGTTGTGCCTCGGCCCAGATGCCGGCCAACCCGTTGGAGCGACGACTCATGCGCTACAGGCCCTCCCACCGGGACCGCGCCGACCGCACGGCGAAGTCCCGCCCCCACAACCAGACGTACACAACCAGAAGTAACCGAACGACTTTATCCCGCGACGGCGCGTACGCCTACCGCTGGTCAGCGGGTGATCGCTTCTGCCGAGGGGGCTTCGATCTCCGTCCGCGGGTCCGGTGGGGCTTCTCGCGCAGTTCCCCGCGCCCCTGAAAAGCAGGGGCTGCGCCCACCGCTTTTCAGGCCCCCGGCCCCACCGTCTCGCCCACCCCTGGCCCCGGCCCCGCCGTCTCGCCCGCCCGCACCCGACGATCGCCGCGCCCCCGCCCCGTAAGGTGGCAGGCGTGTCGTACGTAGGCCCGGACTTCGATCCGCCCCAGCCCCGCCGTTCCGCTCTTCGCCGTCCGGCGGTCGTGGCGGTGGCCGCGGTCGTGGTGGGGGCGGTGGCCGGGTGGGGGGTCTGGCAGGCCGTCGGGGACTCCGGCGGCGGGTCGGGCGGCGCGGCGGGGCCGCGGACCCGGTCGGCGAGCACTCCCCCGGCGACGGATGAGCCGACCCCCTCCGGCGACGCCACCGACAAGAGCGACGACGACGGGAACGGGAAGAAGCCGAGCCCTTCCGGCTCCGCGCCCGCCGCCACCGGCCCCCTCAAGGGCAAGGTCGTCGTGATCGACCCCGGTCACAACCCCGGCAACTTCAAGCACACCACCGAGATCAACCGCAAGGTGAACATCGGGACGAACGCGAAGGAGTGCGACACGACGGGGACGACCACCAACGACGGTTACCTGGAAGCCGAGTTCACGCTCGACGTCGCGCGGCGGATGCGGACGCTCCTCGAACAGGAGGGCGCCACGGTGAAGTTCACCCAGGACGACGACCGCGCCTGGGGTCCGTGCATCGACGAGCGGGCGCGGATCGGCAACGAGGCGAAGGCGGACGCGGTGGTGTCGATCCACGCGGACGGCTCCGGCGCCGGCAACCGCGGCTTCCACGTCATCCTGCCGGGCTCGGTGCACGAGGGCGCGGCCGACACCCGGCCCATCGTCGGCTCCTCCCGCGACCTCGGCGAGCGCGTCGCCGGCTACTTCGTCCGCGCCACCGGCAGCGCCCCCTCCAACTACGTCGGCGGCGGCACCGGCATCGTCACCCGCACCGACCTCGGCGGCCTCAACCTCTCCACCGTCCCCAAGGTGTTCATCGAGTGCGGCAACATGCGCGACGCCAAGGACGCGGCCCAGCTCACCAGCGGAGCCTGGCGCCAGAAAGCGGCCCGGGGAATCTCGGACGGCATCACGAGCTTCCTCGAAAATTGAACAACTCTCCCTTTGCGGAATGCGGGCGGCGGTCTCAATCTGTCAACAGTTCCCGCCGTGTTCATCGTGTGCGGCGGGATACGCGATATCCATGACGGGGCGCCGCTGACCAGCGGTACCCGGCGGAACAGGAAGCACGCGGGGGAACCTCTGAGGGAATCGTGAGTTTTCTGCGCGGGTAGCGGGCGGGTCGTGATCACCGAGGTGATCCCGGCGGACACCCCCATCGGTCGGGCGATATGGTCGTCCCTACGATGAGGGGCCACCCCCGCGCTTCCCACCACTGCCTGACGGCGCCATGGTGACGGCGACGCCTCCACCGATGACGAGACGACTGACGAAGGACCTGAAGTGAATATCCGCTCCCTCACCAGAGGCGACGGCGTCGTGATCGGAGCAGCGGTATTGCTGTTCATCGCGTCGTTCCTCGACACGTTCGACGGCTCCGGCGACGACATCCCCAATGCCTGGGACAACCTCGGCTTGGTGATGAGCGTGTACGTCGGCGGCATCATCGGTGCGGTGCTGATCGTCATCGCCCGAGCGCTGCCGCAGCCACCCAAGGTCGTCGGTCTCGACCTGGGCCAGCTCGGGGTGGCTCTGACGATCTTCGCCGCGTGGACCTCGTTCTGGTCGATCATCGACCCGTTCGGCGCGATGGAGGAGCTCTTCGGCACCTTCGGTGGCTCTGAGCCCGACTCCGGCGCCGGTCTCATCCTCGGTCTGATCGCGGCCCTGCTCCTGGCCGCCGCCGCCATCGCCACCCCCCTCGTCCCCGCTCTCAAGGCCGCCCTGGTCGGTCCCCCGCGTCCGGCCGCGCCGCAGCCGTACGGGGCGCAGCCGCCCGGTGGTTACGGGTACCCGGGCGCCGGTGCGCCGGGTCCGTTCGGTGCGGGTCAGCCGGGGCCGGGGCAGCCCGGGCCGGGGCAGCCGGGTCCGGGGGCGCCGTTCGGTGGTGCTCCGCAGCAGCAGGCGGCGGCGCCGCAGCCGCCGGCCGGGGACTTCTCGCCGTTCTGGTTCGCGGTGCCGGTGGCCCGTCCGCTGTTCGCGGAGGACGGTTCGCAGTCGACGATCGCCGAGCTGGCCCCGGGTACCTGGTACCTCGCGGTCGAGCAGCGCGGCCCCAACCTGGTCGCCCAGACGCAGGACGGCCGCCGTGGCGTGCTGCAGGACACCAGCGGCATCCAGCGCGGCTGATCCACCGCGCGCCGAAGGTCGTACGACGGCCCCTCGCCCTTCCGGGCGGGGGGCCGTTGTCGTACAGTCGCCTCCCGCCCGATTCAGCTGACGGTCCGTCAGGAGGCAGGCGTATGCGGCTCGGTCTGGCACTCGGTTACTGGGGGCGCGGCCCCTCGGCGGACCATGTCCCGCTCGCCCAGGAGGCGGAGCGGCTCGGCTACGACTCGGTGTGGACCGCCGAGTCCTGGGGCTCGGACGCCTTCACCGCGCTCACCTGGATCGCGGCGCGGACGTCGAGGATCAAGCTGGGTACGGCGGTTGCCCAGATGGCCGCCCGGTCCCCCACCACCACCGCGATGCACGCCCTCACCCTGGACCATCTCTCCGGCGGACGCGTCCTCCTCGGTCTCGGGCTCTCCGGGCCGCAGGTCGTCGAGGGCTGGTACGGGCGGCCGTTCCCTAAGTCGCCGCTGACCGCGACCCGGGAGTACGTCGACGTCGTACGCCAGGTCCTCAGGCGTGAGGGACCCGTCGAGCTGGCCGGGGACTTCCATCCGCTCCCGTACGACGGCCCGGACGGCACCGGCGTCGGCAAGGCGCTGAAGTCCATCACCCACCCCGTCCGCCCCGATCTGCCGATCCTGCTCGGCGCGGAGGGGCCGAAGAACATCGCGCAGACGGCCCGGATCGCGGACGGCTGGCTGCCGCTGTACTGGTCGCCCGAGCGGGCCGAGGTGTACGAGGCCTCGCTGACCGGGATGCCCGAGGGGTTCCTCGTGGCGCCGATGGCCCGGGCTAAGGTCTGCGACGACGTCGCCGAGGGGCTGCTGCCCGTGAAGGCCATGCTGGGCTTCTACATCGGCGGGATGGGGCACGCCAAGCGCAACTTCCACGCCGATCTCATGGCCCGCATGGGGTACGAGGAGGAGGCCCGGCACATCCAGCGGCTCTTCCTCGACGGGCGCCGCGAGGAGGCCGTGCTCGCCGTGCCGGACGCCTTCGCCGACGAGATCTCGCTGGTCGGGCCGCGTGAACGGATCGCGGAGCGGCTGGAGTCGTGGCGGAAGGGACCGGTGACCGACCTGCTGGTCCTGGCTCCCGATCCGCACACCCTGCGGGTGCTGGCGGACCTCAACTCCTAGGCGGACGCGCGGCGCGGAGCAGTGCGGACACGCGGGGCGAGGTTTCAGCGGGGGCCGACGGGCAACCCGTCAAGCATGTCTCGATATAGCGGCTCCAACCAGGCCGGCCGGGTCATCGCGATCGTCGCCGACATCATGGCGTTCATCCTCGGCCTGTGGATCCTGATGTACCTGCTGGACGCCAACAGCACGAACGACTTCGTGCAGTTCGTCCATGACGCGGCCCGCTGGCTCGCCGGCTGGTCGCACGACCTGTTCACCTTCGACGAACAGTGGGCTCGGGTGGTGGCCGGGTATGGCCTGGCGGCCGTCGTCTACCTGTTCGTGGGGCACGCCATCGCCAACCGGATGCAGCGGCATTGAGCGTGTGCGGGTCCGGTGGGGGCCGGCGGCCGACAACGCACCCGCACCCGCACCCCGCTCAACAGCACTCCGCGTCCAGCCCCCGCGGCAGGCGCTCCCCGCCGAACACCGCGCAGGTCGCCTCGTCGCCCCCGAGCGCGGCCACGGCCAGCAGCAGCGACCCCGCGGTCCAGGACGTCAGCTCCTCGGGCCAGACGGCGCGGTCCTCGAAGACGTAACCCGTCCAGTACAGGCCGGAGTCGGGGTCGCGGAGGTGCTGGATGGACTGGAGGATGTCCAGGGCACGGTCGGACTCGCCCATCGCCCAGAGGGCCAGGGCGAGTTCGGCGGACTCCCCGCCGGTCACCCACGGGTTGGGGACGACACAGCGGACTCCGAGGCCGGGCACGACGAAACGGTCCCAGCCCTCCTCCACACGGGACTTGGCCTCGCTGTCGGTGAGGGCGCCGCCGAGCACCGGGTAGTACCAGTCCATCGAGTAACGGTCCTTGTCGAGGAACCGCTCGGGGTGCCGGCGTATCGCGTGCCGCAGCGCGCCGAGGGCCAACTCCCAGTCCGGCTGCGGCTCTTCCCGCTGCTCGGCGATGGCGAGGGCGCAGCGCAGCGCGTGGTGGACGGAGGAACTCCCGGTCAGCAGGGCGTCGTTCACCGCCGTGCCGTCGTCCTCGCGCTTCCAGCCGATCTGGCCGCCGGGCTGCTGGAGCCGCAGGACGTACTCGATCGCCGCGTACACGGCGGGCCACATGCGGTCGAGGAAGGTGTCGTCGCCGGTGGCCAGGTAGTGGTGCCAGACCCCGACGGCGATGTACGCGACGAAGTTGGTCTCGCGGCCCCGGTCGCTGACGTCGTCGGCGTCCCCGTCGGCGTACGCGGCGTACCAGGAGCCGTCCTCGTTCTGGTGGCGGCGCAGCCACTCGTAGGCCCGTTCGGCGGCCTCGTGCTCACCGGCCGCGTCCAGGGCCATGGCCGCCTCGGTGTGGTCCCACGGGTCGAGGTGGTGCCCGCGGAACCAGGGGATGGCACCGTCCGCGCGCTGCACCCCGAGGACGCCCCGCACGGTGGCGGCGGCCTCCTCGGCGGTGAGGACCCCGGGCAGGACCAGGTGTTCTGTCCGGGGGGTCGTCACTTGGCGTCCGCCGAGGCAGCGGCGGCAGAAGCGGTGGTAGTGGTGGCGGCAGTGGCGACGGGCAGGTGCGGCTTGGTCGCGTAGGCCACGAAGCTCTTGCCGATCAGCGGGTTCAGCGCCTCCTCGGCGACCCGGGTGGCCAGCGGCTTCTTCATGATGTCCCAGACCAGCAGCTTGTGATACGCCCGCACCGGCAGCGCCTTGTCGTTGTCGACGCCGAACGCGCACTTCAGCCACCAGTACGGCGAGTGCAGGGCGTGCGCGTGATGGGTGCCGTACGGCTTCAGCCCGGCCTCGCGGATCTTGGCCAGGAGTTCGTCCGCCTTGTAGATGCGGATGTGGCCGCCCTCGACCTCGTGGTAGGCGTCGGAGAGCGCCCAGCAGACCTTCTCGGGGCCGTAGCGCGGGACGGTGACGGCGATACGGCCGCCGGGCTTCAGCACCCGGACCATCTCGGCGAGCACCCCCTTGTCGTCGGGGATGTGCTCCATCACCTCGGAGATGATGACGACGTCGAAGGACTCGTCGGGGAAGGGCAGCGCGAGGGCGTCGCCCTCCATGGCGGTGGCGGTGGCGCCCTCGGGGGCCTCGCCCGCCTCCTTCATCGCCGCGAACCACTTGGCGACCTCGCGGATCTCCTCGGCGTTCTGGTCGAGGGCCACGACCTGGGCGCCGCGCCGGTAGCACTCGAAGGCGTGTCGGCCCGCTCCACAGCCGAGATCCAGGACACGGTCCCCCGGGGCGAGCGGGAACCGGGAGAAATCGACGGTCAGCACGTGGCCCTGCTTTCGAGATGGTTGCTGGTGGAGGCCGTAGAGGTGGGTGTGGTGGTGCCGGCGCGGGCGACGGCCTCGCGGTAGTGGGCGACCGTGCCCTCGGCGGCGCGGGCCCAGGTGAACCGCTGGAGCACCCGCTCGCGTCCCGCGCGGCCGAGCCGCCGCCGCAGTTCGGGGTCGCCGAGGAGCCGGCCGAGCGCGGCGGCCAGGGCTCCCGCGTCGCCCGGGGGCACCGCGAGGCAGGTCTCGCCGTCGGGTCCGGCGACCTCCGGGACGGCTCCGCCGGTGGTGGCGACCAGCGGCGTACCGGTGGCCATGGCCTCGGCGGCGGGCAGCGAGAACCCCTCGTACAGCGAGGGCACACAGGCGGCCTCGGCCGAGCGGACCAGGTCGACCAGTTCGGCGTCGGAGATGCCCTTGACGAACTCGACGGCGCCTTCGAGGCCGTACCGCTCGATCGCCTGGGCGACCGGGCCCTCGGCGGGCCGCTTGCCGACGACGACGAGGTGGGCGGCGGTGTGCTCGGCGCGCACCTTGGCGAGCGCCTCGACGAGGTGGACGAGTCCCTTGAGGGGGACGTCCGCGCTGGAGGTGGTGACGATCCGGCCCGGTACGCGGGGCACGGCCGGATCCGGCGAGAAGAGGTCGGTGTCGGCGCCTATGTGCACGACGTGCATCCGGTCGTCGCGTACGCCGAGGTGGTCGACGATCTCCTGGCGGGAGGTGCCGGAGACGGTGAGCACGGACGGCAGCCGGCGCGCGACGCGCTTCTGCATCCGGGTGAAGGCGTACCAGCGGCGCACGGACATCCGCCGCTGCCACCCCTCGGCCGCGTCCAGCTCCAACTGCCGGTCGACGGTGATGGGGTGGTGGATGGTGGTGACGAGGGGGGCGCCCACATCGCCCAACAGGCCGTAGCCGAGTGTCTGGTTGTCGTGGACGACGTCGAACTCGCCGCGCCGGGCGCGCAGATGGCGGCGGGCGCGCAGCGAGAAGGTCAGCGGTTCGGGAAACCCGCCGGTCCACATCGTCGCCACTTCGAGGGCGTCGATCCAGTCGCGGTACTCGTCGCGCTTCGGGGTGCGGAAGGGGTCGGGCTGCCGGTAGAGGTCGAGGCTGGGCAGTTCGGTGAGGGATATCCGGCCCGGGCCGTCCTCGGGAACGGCGTCGTCGTCGAGGACGGGGTAGGGCTGGGAGCCGATCACCTCGACCCGGTGGCCGAGGCGGGCCAGCTCGCGCGAGAGGTGCCGTACGTAGACGCCCTGGCCCCCGCAGAACGGGTTCCCTTTATAGGTGAGGAGCGCGATGGTGAGCGGTCGCCCGCCGTCCGCGGCGAGGTCACGTCGGGACCCCGCCTGACTGGCCTCAGCGGTCACTCCTGGCCCCCTTCTCACTGCGATTTCCCGTGAGATTACGACGAGACGGTAATCTAGAACAAGTTTCAGAGTTGATCGTTCAAGAGGCTCTGAATCTACCGGCTGGTAGAACCGCTGTGAGAGGCGGATCGGGTGATTCACGCCACGGCAGACGCCACGGCGGACGCCCTGGCATGCTATTTGATCGCATACCCTCACCGACCGTCACGACTGCACGGAACGAGACCCATGCCTGCGGAAGCCAAGGTGGAGACCAAGCTGGAGGCCAAGGTGGAGGCCAAGCCCGAGGCCGGCACCGCGCGGCCGGAGTCCCCGCCCCTCACGGAGCGGCAGGAGGCCCGCCGGCGCCGCATCCTGCACACGAGTGCCCAGTTGGCCAGCCGCGGCGGTTTCGACGCCGTGCAGATGCGCGAGGTCGCCGAGTCCTCCCAGGTCGCCCTGGGGACGCTCTACCGCTACTTCCCCTCCAAGATCCATCTGCTGGTCGCCACCATGCAGGCCCAGCTGGAGCACATGCACGGCACGCTCCGCAAGAAGCCCCCGACCGGCGAGACGGCCGCCGAGCGCGTCGCCGAGACCCTGATGCGCGCCTTCCGCGCCCTGCAGCGCGAACCGCATCTCGCCGACGCCATGGTCCGCGCGCTCACCTTCGCCGACCGCAGCGTCAGCCCCGAGGTCGACCAGGTCTCCCACCAGACCACCGCGATCATCCTCGACGCGATGGGGCTGGAGAACCCGACCGCGGAGCAGCTCTCGGCGGTCCGCGTCATCGAACACACCTGGCACTCGGCCCTGATCACCTGGCTCTCCGGCCGCGCCTCGATCGCCCAGGTGAAGATCGACATCGAGACGGTCTGCCGCCTGATCGACCTGACGGCGCCGGAGCGCCCGAAGCGGTAGGGCAGCAGGGCTGTCGGGCAGGGGGCGCACGAAAAGACCTACGAGACGGGTTCCCTGCGCCGGGTACCGCTCGACCGGTGCAGGTGCCGAGGGTCACCGTCCGGCCCTGTCCTGCGACCTTCCGGCCTCTCAGCCCGACCGTCGACGTCGGCACCGGCGACACTCGTTCTCTCGCCGCTGTCGGCTACTCCGGTCGACTCCCTCACTCGTCTCGTAGGCTGATTTCCACGATAGAACGCCCATACGGGAACACAACCCCCAAACGGGATTTTTTACCCTCGGCCCGTCCTCAGCCCATGATCTCCAGGCCGCTCCAGCTCCGCCCGATCGCCTTCTCCGCCGCCCATCGGCCGAGGAGTGCGCGGGCCTCGCCCTCCGGGGCCGCCAGGCAGACGCGCTGGGCGCCGGTGGGAGGCGTGTGGGGCTCCTTGTGGAGGGTGCCCTCGCTGCAGCAGGCGCAGTGCAGGGTGACGCCGCTCGCGGGTTCCGCGCCGAAGTCGTGGTCGGCGAAGAGGGTGAGCAGGGCCTCCAGGTCGGCGGGGTCGCCGGCCGCGACCGTCACCTGGAGCGTGGGCAGGTCGGACGGTTCGAAGAGGAGGAGTTCGTCGAAGACGGGGTAGGCCGTGCCGTCGACGACACGTTCGCCGTTGGGCTGCCCGTCGTGCAGGACGATCTCGCCGTAGCGGCGGCCACCGGTCACGGGGACGTTCCGCACGCGTCCGCGCGTCGGGCAGAGCCGGTCGATCCACACCACCTCGCGGGCGCCGCCGGTGTCCAGACGCACGCAGGCCTGCCCGAAGCGGCCGTCGATCTCGCCCTCGCCGTCCGGGAGCGCGATGCCGAAGCCGGCCCACGCGTCGCGGGCGACGGCCCAGTCGCGGCGGATCGTGGCCGCGATCCCGAGGTTCCAGAACGCCGGGTCGCCCTCGCCGCGCGGAGCGCGGGCGGCGGCCTGGACGCCCAGTTCGTACGCCTTGTCCCAGTCGCGCAGGAACTTGTGGGCGAGCGCGGCGTCGTACCACCACGCCGCGCTCGCCTTCTCGTCCGGGAAGTGCGCGAGCACCCGCTCGTAGAGGCCGGCGGCGCGCTGCCACTCCTCGGCGTCCCAGGCCGCGTACGCCTGCTCGATCAGTTCCTCGGCCTCGGACTTCCGCACGTTCCCCGCCCCGACTTCCCGCTCGTTCCCGGTCGCCCATGTGCCGCCGGTGTGCCGCGCATGTGCCGACCGCAGAGCGTAGGCGCCTACTCCTCCGGCGGGAACACCGGCTCCCCGCTCCCCAGCAGGGCGATCGAGATCGCCTCCACCGGGCAGCCCTCCGCCGCCTTCAGGACGCGTTCGCCCGCGTCGGGGTCGGGGTCGACGGGGTGGGACTGCATGGCGGAGTCGAGGCGGAAGGAGTCCGGGGCGAGGTGGGTGCACTGGGCGGAGCCGATACAGAGGGCGCGGTCGACCTCCACGTGCCAGCGATCGCCCATGGCTACGCCTCCCCTGCCTCCCCGGCGGCGGCCGGGGGCTCGTATCCGGCCGGGAGGTGGATCATCTTGTGCTCCAGGTACTCGCCATAGCCCTCGGGGCCGAACTCGCGTCCCAGGCCGGAGTTCTTGTAGCCGCCGAAGGGGCCGAGCATGTCGAGGCTGAAGGTGTTGACGGAGTAGGTGCCGGTGCGGACCCGGCGGGCGACGTCGATGCCGCGTTCGTCGTCGGCGGTCCACACGCTGCCGCTGAGGCCGTAGTCGGAGTCGTCGGCGATGCGTACGGCCTCGTCCTCGTCGCCGTACGGGAGGAGGCAGATCACCGGGCCGAAGATCTCCTCGCGGGCGATGCGCATGGAGTTGTCGACGTCGCCGAAGAGGGTCGGTTCGACGTACCAGCCGCGTTCCAGACCGGCCGGACGGCCGCCGCCGGTGAGGATCTTGGCGCCCTCCTCCTGGCCGATGCGGATGTAGTCGAGGCTGCGGCGCTGCTGGCGGGCGGCGACCAGGGGGCCGAGTTCGGTGGCCGGGTCGAGGGGGTCGCCGATCTTCAGCGCGGAGGCGTAGGCCGCGAAGGCCTCGGCGAACTCGTCGTAGCGCGAGCGCGGGACGAGGATGCGGGTCTGGGCCACGCACGCCTGGCCGTTGATCATCCAGGCGAAGGGGGCGATGCCGGCCACGGCGGTCGCCGCGTCCGCGTCCGCGAGGATCACGGCGGCCGACTTGCCGCCCAACTCCAGGGTGACGCGGGTGAGATGGCGGGCGGCGACCTCCATGACGCGCTTGCCGGCGGCGACCGAGCCGGTGAAGGAGACCTTGTCGACGTCCGGGTGGCCGACCAGGTACTCGCTGACCTCACGGTCGGCGGGGAGGATCGACAGCACCCCCTCGGGCAGGCCCGCCTCGGCCGCTATCTCCGCCAACAGGTAGGCGTCCAGAGGGGTTTCGGGCGACACCTTCAGGATGGCCGGGCAGCCGGCGAGGAGGGCGGGAGCGAGTTTGGCGGCGGCGGTGAACTGCGGGACGTTCCAGGGGACGACCGCCGCGACCACCCCGACCGGCTCGCGCCGCACCAGGATCTTCCCGAGGACACCGTCCCGCCGCTCCTCGTACGTGAATCCGCGCGCCGTCGTGATCGCCGCGTCCCACACCATCATCGAGGCGAGCGCCTGCACCATCACGCTGGAGGTGACCGGGGTGCCGTTCTCGGAGCTGATGATCCTGGCGAACTCCTCGTACCGCAGGGCGAAGGCGTCCTTGATCCGGGCGACGACCTCGATCCGTTCGTCGAGGGTCATGCGCGGCCAGGGGCCGTGGTCGAAGGCGCGCCGGGCGGCGGCCACGGCCCGGTCGACGTCCTCGCGCGAGGCGTGCGGGACGCGGCCGATGACCTCCTCCGAGTGCGGCGAGACCACCTCGATGACGTCCGTGCCCAGGGGGTCGGTCAACTCCCCGCCGATGAACAGCTGTCCGTGTTCCACGAGTTCGGTCATGGCCGCTGCCTCCCGGAGCCACTTCTCTGACATACCGTCAGTTCTGAATAGGGAACTGATACCAGTTCCAGAGAAAGGAGTCCATGTCGTCGGCCGGTTCACGGGCGCGCCTCGCCCTCCCGTACGCCATCCCCGGTGGAACTCGTTCTAGTTATAGTGACTTCATGACACAGGTGACCGATCACGGCGGCGGCGTACGGTCCATCGAGGTCCCCATCCCGGACAACCCCCTCGGCCACACCCTCGTGTACGTCGTCGACACCGACCGCGGTCCGGTCCTCGTCGACACCGGCTGGGACGACCCGGCGTCCTGGGACAGGCTCGCGGCGGGTCTGACGGCGTGCGGTACGTCGGTCGCGGAGGTCCACGGGGTCGTGATCACCCACCACCACCCCGACCACCACGGTCTGTCGGGGGCGGTGCGGGAGGCGTCCGGGGCGTGGATCGCGATGCACGCGGCGGACACGGCGATCGTCCGGCGCACGCGGGGGACGGGACCCGACCGCTGGTACTCCTACATGACGGACAAGCTCACGGCGGCGGGCGCGCCCGAGGAACACCTCGCGCCGCTGCGGGCCCCGCGCCGTCCCCGCGCCACCCTGCCCGGGTTCTCCCCCGCGCTCCCCGACCGCGAGATCGTCCCCGGCGAACTCCTCGACCTCCCCGGCCGCCGCGTCCGCGCGATCTGGACGCCGGGGCACACACCTGGGCACGTCTGCCTCCACCTGGAGGAGGCGCACCCGGCCCGACTCGCGGGCCGTGGGCGGCTGTTCTCCGGTGACCATCTCCTCCCCGAGATCAGCCCGCACATCGGCCTCTACGAGGACCCGGACGACGACACGGTCACCGATCCCCTCGGCGACTATCTCGACTCCCTGGAACGCGTCGGGCGTCTCGGCGCGGCGGAGATCCTCCCCGCCCACCAGTACGCGTTCACCGCATCGGCCGCGCGCGTACGGGAGTTGCTGGCGCATCACGAGGCCCGCCTCACCGGTCTGCTCGCCCTCCTCGCCGCTCCCCTCACTCCCTGGCAGCTGGCCGAGCGCATGGAGTGGAACCGGCCCTGGTCCGACATCCCCTTCTCCTCCCGCAACATCGCCGTCTCCGAGGCGGAGGCGCATCTGCGGCGCCTGGTGAAGCTGGGGCGGGCGGAGGCGGTGGCGGGGAGTGATCCGGTGGTGTATGTGGCGGTGTGAGGGGTCAGTTGCGGCGGTGGAGTGCGCGGATCAACTCCTCTGCGGCCCCGATCAGTTCGACCTCGCGCGCGCTCATCGTCGGCATGGCCGCCCGGCGCCGCCCCGCCTCGGCGAGACCGGAGTCCGTCAGGGCGGACAGGCCGTCGGACTGGTGGGCGAGGAGGGAGGCGAGAGTGGCGTGGGCCAGGGACGCGCGGGAGTCGGCGGCGTCCACGGCCACTTGCGCGAGGATCATCGCGGAGATACCCCAGTCCAGACCGGGCGGCCCCTCCTCGGCGTTGCTCCAGTCGATGACCTGCGGGCCGCGGGGCGTGACGATGACGTTCTCGGGATGCAGGTCGAGGTGGAGCACGCGAGAGGCGGGCGCGTGGCCGCGGGGCGGGAGGGCGTGCAGGGCGTGCAGAAGGTGGGCCAGGACGGCGCCGGCCCGGGCCGGGTCGAGCAGGCCCTCGCCGAAGGCCTCCAGCATGGTCGGGCCCGACAGCCGCTCCAGCACCATCTCCGTGCGCGTCGCGGAGCGGACGCGCGGGACCGGGTACCCGTGCCCCCGTACGTACTCCATGACCTCGGCCTCGGCGACGGCGTCACCCCAGCCGTCCCGGTAGCGCCGCAGCACCCAGGCCCCGGCCGCGTCGAGGGGCGCGGCGGGCGCGGTTCGTCTGTCGGCTGCGTCACTGCGGGCGGGGGCGGCGGGAGCACCGGCTTCGGGGGCCGGGGGGAGGTCGTCACGGCCGTGCGGGACGGACTCCGTTTCCGTGGCGTGGAGTTCGTACACGTCGGCCGTGCGGCCCGAGCCGAGGAGTCTTCCCGTGCGCATGGCCCGAACCTATCCCGGCGCGCGGACGGCCCTCAGCCCTTTGCTACCGACAGGTAGAGTGACCGGGTCGTCATCACACCCGTACAGGGGGAAGCCGGTGCAAATCCGGCGCTGACCCGCAACCGTGAACCGGCCCCGCGAGGGGACGGTGAGCCGGACCGCCCGGTACGGATTCGTGACCGGCTCGCGTACTCCGGCGGCCCGCCGGGGTACGGCACCGTCGAGGAATACGGAGCCGAGCCGCCCGGCGCTCCGCCGTGCGCCCGGCTCCCCGTCAGGGAGAGGCAACCGCCGATCATGAATGTCCGCCGCAGCGCCGCGGTAGTCGCCGTACTCATCGTCGCAGCCGGGCTCGGGACGGGACTCGGGACCGGTTTCGCACCGGCCGCCCTCGCCGACGACGGCTCCCCCGCACCCTCCGCCTCGCCGTCGCAGGCGATACCCACGGGCCTGTACGGCTCCAACGACCCCACGTACGACGGCGTCTGGCGGCAGTCCCTCGCGCTGCTCGCCCTGGACACCGTGGGCGAGAAGCCCGGGGCCGGGGCCGTGGAGTGGCTGGTCGGGCAGCAGTGCGCGAGCGGGGCGTTCGCGGCGTACCGGGCGGACGCCACCGCGAAGTGCGACGCGAAGACGGCCCTCGACACCAACAGCACGGCCGCCGCGGTGCAGGCGCTCGCCGCGGTGGGCGGGCGGGGCGCCGAGGCCGGGCGGGCCGTGCGGTGGCTGAAGGAGAACCAGAACGACGACGGCGGCTGGGGCTACAGCGCCGGAGGCCCCAGCGACGCGAACTCGACGTCCGTCGTGATCGGCGCGCTGACCGCCGTCGGCGACGCACCCGAGAAGCAGGAGAAGTCCGGCGAGTCGCCCTACGACGCTCTCCGCGCCCTCGCCGTCCCCTGCGGCGGCGACAGTGAGAAGAACGGCGGGGGCTTCGCCTATCAGCCCGACAAGAAGGGCGGGCTCGCGGCGAACGCGGACGCCACGGCCGCCGCCGTGCTCGGCGTCCTGGGCGAGGGCTTCGTGGCCGAGGCGGGCGACGGGGAGGGTTCCGCCGGGAAGTGCGCCGCGGGCGACTCCCCGGCGGACCTGGCCCACAACGGTGCCGTCCACCTGGCCGGTGACCTCACCGCCGACGGCTATCTGAAGTCCTCCCTCGCGGGTGCGGAGGACCAGCCCGACCACGGCAACACCGCCGACGCGGTCGTCGCGCTCGCCGCCGCCGGGGACGAGGACGCGACCAGGAAGCCGCTCTCCTGGCTGGAGAAGAACCACGGGGTGTGGGCGGCCAAGGCCGGGCCCGCCGCGTACGCGCAGCTCCTCTTCGCCGTGCACGCCACCGGCGGCGACCCGCGCGACTTCGGCGGCACCGACCTCGTGGCCCAGCTCAAGGACACCGGTCCGGCGCGCGATGTGGACGACTACTCGTCCGTGCCCGTCGACGAGGAGGCGTACTACGACGGTGGGACCGACGACGGCACATGGTGGAAGATCGGGCTCGCGGGCGTCCTCGCCGCGATCGTCGCGGTCGTCGCCGGGTTCGTGCTGGCGAAGGCCCGCAGGAAGCGGCGGGAAGGGTGACCAGTCGGCAGAGCGGCGCCGTGTCGCGGTCGCGGTCGCGTGGCGTCGTGCTCCTGCTGAGCGGCGTCCTCCTCACGCTGGGGCTGGGCGGCGTGGGGCAGGGGCAGGCCCATGCCGCCGCGTACCGCTACTGGTCGTTCTGGGAGCGGAACGGTTCGGCCTGGGCGTACGCCACGCAGGGGCCGTCGACCGCGCGACCCGTCGACGGGGAGGTGCAGGGGTTCCGGTTCGCGGTCAGCCGGGACTCCGGGGACGCGGTACGGCCGCGCGGGGTCGCCGACTTCGCCGCGATCTGCGGGAACACGGGCGCGCGGGCCGGGCAGAAGCGGGTCGCGCTGGTCGTCGACTTCGGCACGGCGGCGGACGCACCGGCCGGGGAGACTCCTCCGGCGGCGCGTACGGCGTGCGCGCGCGTGCCGGACGACGCGACCTCGGCCGAGGCGCTGGCGGCGGTCGCGAAGCCGCTGCGGTACGACACGAGCGCGATGCTCTGCGCGATCGCCGGATATCCGAGGGCGGGGTGCGGGGAGGCGGTGGGTTCCGACGAACACGCCGACACCGACACCGACGGCACGGACGTCCCCGAAAGCCCTGCCACCTCTGCTGCCTCCGATGCCTCCGGCGCCTCCGGCGCCTCCGGCAAGGGCGACGGACCCGCCGTCGGGCTGTTCGTGGGTGTGGGAGTCGTCGCCGCGCTCGGGGCCGCCGCGGTGTGGCAGGCGCGGCGGCGCCGGGGGTAGGGGCCGATGCGGTGGTTCACAGGGCGCCCGGAGGCGGGGCCGGCCGGGGACGGGGCCCGCGGCCCGGCGGTTCGAGGCGTGCACCCCCTCGCCTGGTGGCTCTGGGCGCTCGGCCTGGGGACCGCCGCGTCGCGTACGACCAACCCCCTGCTCCTCGGTCTGCTCATCGCGGTCGCCGGGTTCGTCGTGGCGACGCACCGGACCGACGCGCCCTGGGCCCGGTCGTACGCCGCGTTCGTGAAACTGGGGCTGGTGGTGCTGGTCGTACGGCTGGGGTTCGCGGTGGTGCTGGGGTCGCCGATCCCGGGGACGCACACCCTGTTCACGCTGCCCGAAGTGCCGCTCCCCGACTGGTCGCAGGGCATCCGGCTCGGCGGCCGGGTCACGGCGGAGGGGTTCCTGTTCGCGCTGTACGACGGGCTGCGGCTGGCCGCCCTGCTGATCTGTGTCGGCGCCGCGAACGCCCTCGCGAACCCGGCGCGGCTGCTCAAGTCGCTCCCCGGCGCCCTGTACGAGGCGGGCGTCGCGGTGGTGGTGGCGATGACGTTCGCACCGCATCTGGTGGCGGACGTCCAGCGGTTGCGGGCGGCCCGGCGGCTGCGCGGGCGGCCGGACCGGGGCGTACGGGGGCTGCTGCAGGTCGGACTGCCCGTGCTGGAGGGCGCGTTGGAGCGTTCGGTCGCGCTCGCCGCCGCGATGGACTCGCGCGGCTACGGCCGTACCGCCGACGTCCCGGCACCCGTCCGCCGTACGACCGCCGCGCTCACCCTCGGCGGGCTGCTCGGCGTCTGCGCGGGCACGTACGGGGTGTTGACGGCCGAGGGCGGCACATACGGTCTGCCCGTGCTGCTCATCGGGCTGGCCGCCGCGCTCGCCGGCCTGCGGCTGGGCGGCCGGCGCTCACCGCGCACCCGGTACCGGCCGGATGTGTGGGGCGTGCGCGGGTGGCTGGTGGCCGGGTCCGGTGTCGCCGTCGCCGCCCTGCTGATCGCCGGCGCCGCGTACGACTCCGCCGCCCTGCACCCCGCCGTCGTCCCCCTCACCTCCCCGGACCTCCCCCTCCGCCCCGCCGCCGCGATCCTGCTGGGCCTCCTCCCCGCGTTCGCCGTACCGGCCCCGCGGAGACCGGCCCGGGACGCCCGGCCACCGAAGGCGACTCCGGACGCCGGCCCACCGAAAGCGGCTCCGGACGCCGCCCCGCCCACGAAGGAACACGCGTGATCCGCTTCGAGGATGTCTCCGTGACGTACGACGGGGCGGACCGACCCACCGTCCAGGGCGTGGACTTCGAGGTCCCGGAGGGTGAACTCGTGCTGCTCGTCGGGCCGTCGGGGGTCGGCAAGTCGACGGTGCTCGGCGCGGTGAGCGGACTCGTGCCGCACTTCACCGGCGGCACCCTGCGCGGCCGGGTCACGGTGGCGGGCCGGGACACCCGCACCCACAAGCCGCGTGAACTCGCCGATGTCGTGGGCACGGTGGGGCAGGACCCGCTGTCGCACTTCGTGACGGACACCGTCGAGGACGAACTCGCCTACGGGATGGAGTCGTTGGGGCTCGCCCCGGACGTCATGCGGCGCCGGGTGGAGGAGACGCTCGACCTGCTGGGCCTCGCGGACCTCCGTGACCGGCCGATCGCCACGCTCTCCGGCGGCCAGCAGCAGCGCGTCGCGATCGGGTCCGTCCTCACCCCGCACCCGGGCGTCCTCGTCCTCGACGAACCGACCTCCGCGCTGGACCCGGCCGCCGCCGAGGAGGTCCTGGCCGTGCTCCAGCGGCTCGTCCACGACCTCGGCACGACCGTCCTCATGGCGGAGCACCGCCTGGAACGCGTCGTCCAGTACGCCGACCGGGTCGCCCTGCTCCCGGCCCCGGGCGCCCCGCCCGTCCTGGGCACCCCGGCGGAGGTGATGGCCGTCTCACCGGTCTACCCACCGGTGGTGGACCTGGGCCGCCTGGCGGGCTGGTCCCCGCTGCCCCTGACCGTCCGGGACGCCCGCCGGCGCGCGGAACCACTCCGAGAGACCCTCGCCCTCAAGGGGCGCGGGGAACTGCGCGATCAACCACGACCCACCCACACCCCGCACACGACAGAGGCCCCCGAGCTCTCCCCGGCCTCACGCTCCCTCCTCCGGCGCCTCATGACCAGGCGCACCCCCCTTCGCGCTCCCGCGCTCCCCGCCGCCCCGGCGACGGTCACGGCCCTCGACGTCCACCGCGGCCGTGTCCACGCCCTCACCCGCGTCGACCTCACCGTCACCCCCGGCGAGACGATCGCCCTCATGGGCCGCAACGGCGCCGGCAAGTCCACGCTCCTCTCCGCGCTGGTCGGCCTGGTGGCACCGGCGGCCGGTTCGGTGCGGGTGGGCGGGCTGGTCCCCCACCGGACGGCGCCCGGTGACCTCGTACGCCGGGTGGGACTCGTACCGCAGGAGCCCCGTGACCTGCTGTACACGGACACGGTCGCGGCGGAGTGCGCGGCGGCGGACCGGGACGCGGGGGCCGAGGCGGGCACGTGCCGGGCGCTCGTGTCCGGGCTGCTGCCGGGGATCGGGGACGACACGCACCCCCGCGACCTGTCGGAGGGACAGCGCCTGGCGCTCGCGCTCGCGGTCGTCCTCACGGCCCGCCCGCCGCTGCTGCTCCTCGACGAGCCGACCCGGGGTCTGGACTACGCGGCGAAGTCTCGCCTGGTCGGGACGTTGCGCGGGCTCGCCGCCGAGGGCCACGCCATCGTCCTCGCCACCCACGACGTCGAACTGGCCGCCGAGCTGGCCGACCGTGTCCTGATCCTCGCCGACGGCGAGATCGTCGCCGACGGCCCCACCGCCGAGATCGTCGTCGGCTCCCCGTCCTTCGCCCCCCAGACCACCAAGATCCTCGCTCCCCAGAAGTGGCTGACCCCGGCCCAGGTACGCCACGCGCTGCGGGCGGCCGAGGGGGAAGGGCCCGGCGGGACCGGGGCAGGAGGCCGGCAGTCATGAGCCGTCCCGTCCCCCTCTCCCCGCGTACCGTCGCCGCCCTCCTCCTCGTCGGTCTCGTCGGCGGCGCGGCCTTCGCCTGGCCGTTCTTCGCGGACCCCGGGTCCCAGGTGACGGCGCACGCGCAGGACGCGCCGTGGCTGTTCGCGGGGCTGCTCGTGCTGCTGGTCGGGGTCGTCGGGGCGACGCTCTCGGAGGCCGGGCTCGGGGCGAAGGCGGTGGCGATGCTCGGGGTGCTCGCGGCGACCGGCGCGGCCCTGCGCCCCATCGGGGCGGGTACGGCCGGCATCGAGCCGATGTTCTTCCTGATGGTGCTCAGCGGCCGGGTCCTCGGCCCCGGCTTCGGCTTCACCCTCGGCGCGGTGACCATGTTCTCGTCCGCGCTGCTGACCGGGGGCGTGGGGCCGTGGATGCCGTTCCAGATGCTGTCGATGGGCTGGTTCGCGATGGGCGCCGGGCTGCTGCCGGGCGCCCGCCGCCTGCGCGGCCCTGCCGAACTCGCCCTGCTCGCCGTCTACGGCTTCGCCGCCGCCTTCGCCTACGGCACGGTCATGAACCTCTACGGCTGGCCCTTCATCGGCACCCTCGCCTCGAACATCGCCTTCGACCCGGCCGCCGACCCGGCCACCAACCTCGCCCGTTTCGTCGCGTACTGCCTGGCCACCTCCCTCGGCTGGGACCTGGGCCGCGCGGTCGTCACCGTCGTCCTGACCCTCACGCTCGGCACCCCGGTGCTGAAGGCCCTGCGCCGGGCCACCCGCAGGGCAGCCTTCGAGAGCGCGGTCACATTCACCCCGCCCACCCGGTGACCGACGGGCGAGCCACCCTCCACCGTGCGTCACCTGAACCGTGAACCACCCCATAGGGCCCACGTCACATACGACGCGGGTTCGTAGATCGAAGAGCGTGACATGCACACGCTCTTACCACCTCCGACCTGCACAATGAGAGCCAGGTCACAGCAGGGGCCTTCGGCGCGGATACGACTACAACTAGCAAAAGGGGTCATTGCGGACGGCCGCCCCGGCTGTTTCTCTGGATGAGTCGCAACGGCGCCGACGAGCCCCCGGGCCTCGGCGCCGACGTACGCCCCCACCGCACACCTCGTGGTGAAGGCATGCCCGCGACAGCAATGTCCCCGAAGAAAAGGTGCCCCGTGACCAAGTCCGTTCTCCGCCGCATCGCCTCCCCGAAGAAGGCCCTCGCCGGTGTCACCCTGGCCGCTGCCGCGACCGGTGCCCTGCTCGCCGCCGCGCCCGCCCAGGCCGCGTCGGAGGCCTCTCAGGCCCAGGCGGTCGCGAAGAAGATGATCTCGGACTCGGCCCAGTACAAGTGCTTCTCCCACATCGTCGACCACGAGAGCGACTGGAACGTCGACGCGACGAACGCGTCCTCCGGTGCCTACGGCCTGGTCCAGGCGCTCCCCGGTTCGAAGATGGCCTCCGCCGGTTCCGACTGGAAGACCAACGCCGCCACCCAGATCAAGTGGGGCGTGGACTACATGAAGGACCGCTACGGCAGCCCCTGTGGCGCGTGGAACTTCTGGCAGGCCAACAACTGGTACTGACCAGCACGGACCGAAGGCGGCGGCCCCCGATCCCCGGGGCCGCCGTCTTCGCCGTTCCAGGCTCCCCTCCCCTGCCCCCATGCCCCCGGCCCGGATGCGCCGGCCGTGGGCGGGGCGGAGAATGGGAGGAGTCCCAAGTCCCTCCCACGCCACGCGCATCGGGAGCCGTGATGGACCGAGCCGAACTCCTGGCGGTGTTCTACGGGGAGGGCCCCGTCCCCGTGTTGTGGGCGACCGACTGCCCCGTGCACTTCGACGTATGGCTGGCCTTCGCCGGACCGCCGACACCCGCACCGGCGGCGCCCCCGTCGTCGTACCGGCAGGATCTGATCCTCGCCGTCCGGGAGGAGTACGGCGTCGAGCGGGCGCTCGAACGGCTGCGGCGGCTGCGGCTGACCGAGGCGTGCCGGCCCGTGGCGGCCGGGAGTTTCGTGGTGGCGCAGATGACGCTGGAGGAACTGGTGACGGCGCTGCTGCCGTTGACCAATCTCGCGGGGGTGGTGCGGGTGTCGCACGAACTCGCCGTCGAGAGCGGGACGGAGGGCATCGAGAAGGCCCTCCAGGGGCACATCCGGGCCCCGGCGACCAGCGAGATCCACGACAACATGCAGCGCCGCCAGGAACGCGGGCGGCATCTGACCTGGTTCCTCAATCTGCTGCACCGGGTCATGGCGGACGCCGGCCCTGACCGCCGGGACGCGCGGGAGGTGACCGCCGCGCTCGTGCGGATGCTGGCCGACGCCGTGCCGGACGCGTCCCCGGTGCGCGGCGCCCACAGCCAGGTCGGGCAGGTCGTCGACCGGCGGCAGAAGTATCCGGTCGTCTCGGTGACGACGAACCGCCGGGCGTCCCGCGCGGTCGTACGGTCCCGGCGGACCATCAAGGCCGACGCCGCCGAGCAGGTGTTCTCGGTGGACACCGCCTCCATCGGCTGGGCCGTGGTCGACAGCGGCATCGACGCGCGGCACTCGGCGTTCCACGAGTGGGACACCACCGTCTCTCCGCCACGCAGACTGGAGTCGCGGATCGCCCGTTCCTTCGACTTCACCTGCGTACGGGCGAAGCTCCCCGACGACGCGCTGGTCAACGGGCTGGTGAACTGGTCGGCCGCCCTGCCGTCCGTCGAGAACGACCCGGCCCCCGGCCCGCCCGCGCCGGGACGGCCGGACCCGTATGTGCCGCCCGGCGACCAGCACGGTACGCACATCGCCGGGATCATCGGCGGATGGTGGCCGGAGCTGGAGTTCCGGGGCATCTGTCCGCGGATCCGGCTGTACGACTTCCGGGTGCTGAACGACGACGGCGAGGGCGACGAGTTCTCCATCGTCACCGCGCTCCAGGCGGTCCGGCACATCAACGAGCAGGCCGGGCGGTTCGTCATCGCCGGGGTCAACCTCAGTCTGTCGGTGCCGCACGACGTCGCCACCCACTCCACCGGGTGGACCCCGGTGTGCGTCGAGTGCGACCGGCTGACACGGTCGGGGGTGGTGGTCGTCACGGCGGCCGGGAACGCCGGGTTCAGCGGGGCCGTCCGCACCCTGGGCACCGGCTACCACGACATCAGCATCTCCGATCCCGGCAACGCGGAGTCGGTCATCACCGTCGGCTCCACCCACCGCAGCAATCCGCACCGCCACGGCGTCAGTCACTTCTCCAGCCGCGGCCCCACCGGCGACGGCCGGCCCAAGCCCGATCTGGTGGCGCCGGGCGAGGACATCGACGGTCCGATACCCGGCGAGGGCATCGCCGCCATGCACGGCACCAGCCAGGCGGCGGCCCATGTCAGCGGGGCGGCGGCCATGCTGCTGGCCCGCTACCGCGAGTTGCTCGGGCGCCCCGAGCGCGTGAAGGAGATCCTCTGCGCGACGGCGACCGACCTCGCCCGTGAACGCGACTTCCAGGGCCATGGGCTCGTCGATGTGCTGCGCGCCATGCAGTCCGTGTGACACGGCCCGTACGGCACGGTCCGTACGGCGGTTGTCCGTACGGCGATGGTCCGTACGACGGCCGGGCGACGGACCGGCCGGACGACGGACCCGCCGGGCGCTCGACCCGCCGGCCCGGTGAGGCAGGCGACCATGCTGACCTTCGATTTCCTCGACGCCCGCCACGGCGACTGCTTCCTGGTCCGCTGGGACGCGGAGGAACCCCGGGGCCGCCCGGCGCACGACGAGCGCGTCATGCTCGTCGACGGCGGGCCCGCCGGGGTCTACCGGGCCTCCCTGCAGGGCCGGTTGCACCGGCTCACCGGCGGGGACGACGGCTCGCCGCCGAACGGCACCCCGCCCCACCTCGACGTCGTCTGCCTCTCCCACGTCGACGACGACCACGCCGGCGGTCTCGTCCGGCTCTTCAAGGACATGCGGCGGGCCGAGCAGGACGGGGAGGACCCGCCGTACGACGTGGACGCCCTGTGGTTCAACTCCGTGGAGGAACTCGTCGAGCAGCGGGCCCCGGGGCTGAGCGCGTCCGTCCACCCGCTCCTGGAAGCCGCGGCTGCCTCCGACGCGGCGGTCACCGCCAGCTACAACCAGGGCCGGGACATCCGCGACGCGGCCGCCGCCCTGCGGCTGGACGGCAACTCCCCCTTCGCCGGCCCTCTCACCGAGGGTGCCGGGACGACCCTGCACGACCTGGACGTCACGGTCGTCGCACCGGACGAGGGCGCCCTCGCCGAGTTGGAGGAGAAGTGGCGCGAGGCGAGGCGGCGCCGTGACCCGGAGGTCATCTCGGCGGCGTACGCGGACAGTTCGGTGCAGAACCTGTCCAGCATCGTGCTGCTCCTGCGGCACGGGGACGGCACCGCGCTGCTCACCGGCGACGCCCGGGGCGACCACGTCCTCGCCGGACTGTCCGCCCTCGATCTGCTCGACGACGACGCCCCGCTCCACCTCGACCTGCTGAAGCTCCCGCACCACGGCAGCGACCGCAATGTGGAGCCCGGCTTCTTCGAGCGGGTCCGGGCCGACCACTACGTCATCTCGGCCGACGGCGTACGCCACCACCACCCGGGCGAGGACACCCTGCGCTGGCTGGTCGAGTCCCGAGCCCCCGAGGACGAGTACGTCGTCCATCTCACCAACCACATCCCCTTCGCCGAGGAGGCGCTGGCCGGACTGCGCGCGGACCGTGCCTTCGAGGTCGACGTCAGAGGACCCGCCGACCAGGCGCTCGTCATCACGATCGGAGACCGGCCATGACCAGGTCACGGCATGCGGAGGACACCTTCACCCGGCCCGGCCCGCCCGACGCGCGGGACGGCGCCCGGGACGACGCACGGGACGGCGTACGGCCGGACGCCCCGCTCTGGGCCGTGGACTCCCCCGCCCTCGGGACGGGCCTCACCACCCGCCCCTGCGGCGACCCCCTCCGCCCGGCCCACCCGCCGGCCGCCGACGGCACGCCGGTCGCCCTCGCCCTCTCCGGCGGCGGCTTCCGCGCCACACTCTCCGCGCTGGGCTTCGTCCGGCTGCTGGCCGACACCGGACTGCTCCCCCGGCTGCGCTACTCCTCCTCCGTGTCCGGCGGCTCGATCGCCAACGCCTGTCTCGCCACCGCCTGGCCGGCCCTGCGCGAGCGGGACTTCACCCCGGCGGCGGTGGACGACCTCGTGATCGCCCCCGTCGTCGACCGGGTCCGCGCCCACTCCCTCAAGCGGGCGCTCCTGCGGGACATCTGGCGCACCCTCGGCCCCACCACCCGCACCGACCTGCTGGCCCGCCGCCTCGACGACTGGTTCCTCGGGGGAACCGAACTGGAGGACCTGGACCCGCAGGTTCGCTGGATCGTCAACGCCGCCAACCTGACCACCGGCGTCCGCTTCACCTTCGAACGCGATGTGTACGGCGACTACTCGACCGGTCTCGCCCGCACCGCGGGTACCGGCCTGCGGCTCAGCCGCGCGGTCTCGGCGTCGGCGGCGGTGCCCGGCGCCTTCCCGCCCGTGGTCCTCGACAGCGCGCCCTTCCCCTGTGCCACCCACCGGCCCGCCCTCCTGGACGGCGGCACCTACGACAACACCGGTCTGGAGGCCCTGGACAGCGACAACTACCGCCATACGTTCCTGTGCGCCCTCAACGCCGGGGGCCTGCTCCGCCCCGGTCTGTACGGCCGTGTCCCGGTGATCCGCGATCTGGCGCGGGCCAACTCCCTCCTCTACCGCCAGAGCACCGCGCTGCGCACCCGGGCCACGATCGAACGCTTCCGGCGCGGCGCGGCCCTCGGTCCGGTCGGTGAACTCCCGCCCGGCGCCCGCCGGGGCATCCTGGTGCAGCTCTCCACCGAGTTCCCGCTCGCGGACCCGCCGCTGGCCCGCTGGCGGGCGACCTTCCCCGAACACCGCACCCACGACGGCCGTGATCTGGCCCTGGTCCCCACCGTCTTCGACCGCCTCGCCCCGTCCCTCTGCCGCGCCCTCGTCCACCGGGGCTGGTGGCTCGGTGGCGCCGGCCTGGCCGCCTACCACCCTCAGCTCCTCCCCCCGGACCTGGCGGGCATGGTCCCACCGGACATCTGACCGGCACCGGTCGCCGTCGGCGACCGGTGGGGAACGGCTCGCCGGGCAGGGGGAGCCCGGCCGGGTCGCCTACAGCCGCTGGATGATCGTCCCGGTCGCCAGCCCGCCGCCCGCGCACATCGTCACCAGGGCGAACTCCTTGTCGGTGCGCTCCAGTTCGTGCAGGGCGGAGGTGATGAGCCGGGCTCCCGTCGCGCCCACCGGGTGGCCGAGGGCGATGGCGCCGCCGTTGACGTTGACCTTCGTCAGGTCCTGGTCGAAGACCTGCGCCCAGCTGAGCACCACGGACGCGAAGGCCTCGTTGATCTCGACCAGGTCGATGTCGCGCAGCGACATCCCGGCCTTGCCCAGCACCGCCTTGGTGGCGTCGATCGGCCCGTCGAGGTGGAAGTGCGGGTCGGAACCGACCAGCGCCTGGGCGACGATCCGCGCGCGTGGCCGCAGCTTCAGCGCCCGCGCCATCCGCTTGGACGCCCACATGATCGCCGCCGCGCCGTCGCTGATCTGGGAGGAGTTGCCCGCCGTGTGGACGGCCGTCGGCATGATCGGCTTCAGCCGGGCCAGCGCCTCCATGGAGGTGTCGCGCAGCCCCTCGTCGTGGTCGACGAGCCGCCACATGCCCTGCCCGGCACCCTGTTCCGCCTCGGTGGTCGGCACCTGGACGGCGAAGGTCTCCTTCTTGAACCGCTCCTCGGCCCACGCGGCGGCGGCCCGCTCCTGCGAGAGCAGCCCCAGCGCGTCCACGTTCTCCCGGGTGAGGCCCCGGTGCCGGGCGATCCGCTCCGCCGCCTCGAACTGGTTGGGCAGATCGACGTTCCACTCCTCCGGGAACGGCTTGCCCGGCCCGTGCTTGGAGCCCGACCCGAGCGGCACCCGGGACATGGCCTCGACTCCGCAGCTGATGCCGACGTCGATGACCCCGGCGGCGACCATGTTGGCCACCATGTGCGAGGCCTGCTGCGAGGAGCCGCACTGGCAGTCCACGGTCGTGGCGGCCGTCTCGTACGGCAGGCCCATGGTCAGCCAGGCCGTGCGCGCGGGGTTCATGGACTGCTCGCCGGCGTGGGTCACCGTGCCGCCGACGATCTGCTCGACGCAGTCGGCGGGGATGCCGGTACGGCCGAGGAGTTCACGGTAGGTCTCGCCCAGGAGGTAGGCGGGGTGCAGATTGGCGAGCGCGCCGCCGCGCCTGCCGATGGGGGTGCGTACGGCTTCGACGATCACGGGTTCCGCGGCCATGGGAATCCTCTCAACGGTGACCCGCGCGGCGCGGGGCGTCCCGGCCCGACCCGCCACGCAGAACTAGTACGCGTTCTAGTTCTCTTCAGCAGTCTGCTGAGCCCGCCTCCGGGACCGCAAGGGGCGTGCGGCAATTGAAAAGCCGACCGAAAGCCCCGTACCCCTTGCTTGTTCTAGAACCCGTTACTACGGTCACCGCAATTCTCTCCATCTGATGCTCCGTCAGGAGTCGCCGATGCCCTGTCCAGCGCTGCCCGACGGGTTCGACTTCACCGACCCGGACCTGCTGCACCACCGTGTCCCCCTCCCGGAGTTCGCCGCACTGCGCCGTACGGAACCGGTCCACTGGATCCCGCAGGCACCCGGCATCGCGGGCTTCGCGGACGAGGGCTACTGGGCCGTCACCCGGCACGCGGACGTCAAGTACGTGTCCACGCACCCCGAGTTGTTCTCCTCCACCGTCAACACCGCGATCATCCGCTTCAACGAGCACATCGAGCGCGACGCGATCGACGCACAGCGGCTGATCCTGCTGAACATGGACCCACCGGAGCACACCCGGGTCCGGCAGATCGTGCAGCGGGTGTTCACCCCGAGGGCGATCCGCGCGCTGGAGGACAACCTGCGCCACCGCGCCCTGACCATCGCGCGCCAGGCCGTCGCCCACCCCGGCCCCTTCGACTTCGTCACCGAGGTCGCCTGCGAACTGCCCCTGCAGGCCATCGCCGAGCTGATCGGCATCCCGCAGGACGACCGTATCCGGATCTTCGAGTGGTCGAACCGGATGATCTCGTACGACGACCCGGAGTACGCGATCACCGAGGAGGTCGGCCAGCAGTCGGCGATGGAGCTGATCGCCTACGCCATGAACATGGCCGCCGACCGCAAGCAGTGCCCGGCGAAGGACATCGTCACCACGCTGGTCGCCGCCGAGGACGAGGGCAACCTCACCTCCGACGAGTTCGGCTTCTTCGTGCTGATGCTGGCGGTCGCCGGCAACGAGACGACCCGCAACGCCATCACCCACGGGATGCACGCCTTCCTCACCCACCCCGACCAGTGGGACCTCTACAAGCGGGAGCGCCCGGCGACCGCCGCCGAGGAGATCGTGCGCTGGGCCGCCCCGGTCAACTCCTTCCAGCGCACCGCCACCCAGGACGTGGAGCTCGGCGGCAAGCTCATCCGGAAGGGCGACCGCGTCGGCATCTTCTACGCCTCCGCCAACCACGACCCGGACGTCTTCGAGAACCCCGACTCCTTCGACATCACCCGCGACCCCAACCCCCACCTCGGCTTCGGCGGCGGAGGCCCGCACTTCTGCCTCGGCAAGTCCCTGGCGGTCCTGGAGATCGACCTGATCTTCAACGCGATCGCCGACGCGATGCCGGGGCTGCGGCTGGCCGGTGAGCCGAGCCGGTTGCGCTCCGCCTGGATCAACGGGGTGAAGCACCTTCAGGTGACCACCGGCTGAGCCACCCACCACCCCGTACTCGGGCCGACGGCCTCCCGGCGCCGTCGGCCCGTTCCGTCGCGGGCGGGAGCCGCACCCCTACGCCCCGCCCCTGCCTCCGTCGTCCCCGTCCGCTCCCGCGCCGTGGCGCCGGGCGGCCGTCGCGAGTCCGTCCGCCGTCGGTGGCCGCTCGCGCGGCTCCCCGCGCTCCTGGCGGGGCGCGGTGGTGCGCGGCCCGGTCAGGAGGTACGTCAGACCGAAGCCCGCGCCCACGACCGCCGCGCCCCCCACCGCGTCCAGGACCCAGTGGTTGCCGGTCGCGACGATCGCCAGGACCGTGAAGAAGGGGTGGAGCAGGCCGAGGACCTTCATCCACACCCGGGGGGCGACGATCGCGATGGTGAGGCCGCACCACAGGGACCAGCCGAAGTGGAGGGAGGGCATCGCCGCGTACTGGTTGGTGAGTTCGGTGAGCTTGCCGTAGTCCGGCCGGGAGAAGTCCTGGACGCCGTTGACGGTGTCGACGATGCCGAGGCCGGGCATCAGGCGCGGCGGCGCCAGCGGGTAGAGGAAGAAGCCGACGAGCGCGAGGAGCGTGGTGAGGCCGATGGCCGTGCGGGCCCAGCGGTAGTCGGCGGGGCGGCGCCAGTAGAGCAGGCCGAGGACGGTCAGCGGGACCACGAAGTGGAACGAGGTGTAGTAGAAGTCGAAGAAGCTCCGCAGCCAGCCGATCCCGACGACCGTGTGGTTGACCCAGTGCTCGATGTCGAGGAACAGGGCCTTCTCGACGGCGAGGATCTGCCCGGCGTGCTCCTCGGCGGCGGCCCGGCTGCCGGTGGCCTCCAGCCGGGTGCGCTGGTAGACGGCGTACGTGACCCGGATCAGCAGCAGTTCGAGGAGCAGGTTCGGACGGGTCGTCACCCGGCGCAGCAGCGGGGCCCAGCTGAAGCGGGTCTCCGCCTTCGGGGCGTACGCGGTGGGGATCGGCGCCCGGTAGTACTCCGAGGTGCGGGAGAGGAACGGCACGACGAGCGCGGCGGCGAGCGCGGCCAGCAGGACGACGTTGTCACGCACCGGGTGCAGGAGGCCCGCGTTCGGCACCATCATCTTCGCGGGCAGCGTCATCACCAGGACGACGGCGACCGGCCAGACGTACCGCGACGAGGCCTTCGTACCGACCCGGCCGACGACCGCGAGCAGCACCCACAGCAGCTGGTGCTTCCAGGAGGTGGGCGAGACGGCGACCGCCACACAGCCGGTGAGCGCGACGGCGAGCAGCAGCTGTCCGTCGCGGGCGTAGCGGATGGCCCGCCGCATGCCGAGGACGGCGACGGCGGCGGCCAGCGTGAAGAAGACGGCGATCTCCAGCGGGCCTTCGAGGCCGAGCCGGAGCAGCGCGCCGTGCAGCGACTGGTTGGCGAGATCGTCCGCCCGTCCGCCGAGACCGACGCCGGCGAGGTGGTGCACCCAGTAGGTGTACGAGTCGTGCGGCATCGCGGCCCAGGCCAGTGCGGTGGCCCCGGCGAAGGTGGTCCCGGTGCTCGCGGCGGCCCGCCTGCGCCCGGTGAACCACAGCAGCGGCACGAACAGCAGCACGGTCGGCTGGAAGGCCGCGGCGAGCCCGATGCAGGCCCCGCTGAGGCGCTCCCCCCGGACCGCGAAGCAGCCCGCGAGGACGAGCAGGACGGGGATGATGCTGGTCTGGCCCAGGTACAGCGTGTTGCGCACGGGCAGCGACAGCATCAGCAGGGTGACGGCGACCGGGGCCGCGAGAAGGGCCGTACGGCGTGTCACCGGCTGGGGCAGGGCGCGGGCGGCGACCAGGCCGAGGGCGACGACCAGCAGGAGGGTGCCGAAGGTCCAGCCCCAGCCCAGCGCCTGTTCGGCCGTCCGGGTGAGGGGCTTGAGGACGAGGCCGCCGAACGGGGTCCCGGTGAACTGTGTCGAGTCGTAGAGCGAGCCGTTCACGTGCAGGACTCCGCTGGGCCCGACCCAGGTCTCCAGATCCGTCAGCCGGTCGCCCCTGGGCGTGCCGAGCACGACCGCTATCTGCCGCACCGCCAGGATGCCGGCGAACAGCCACAGCAGGGCCCGGACGGTCCCCAGTCTCGCCGCCGTCGCTCCCCTGCCCACGGCGCCGCCCGGTCCGCTCTGCTCCGTCGCCACGCGCTGTCGTCCTCCCGCCCCGTCGACGTCCCCTACGAGAAGGCTCGCACCGTCCCGGTCGTGAGACGCGGGCAACCCCCTCTTCACCCGGGAGTCGCCGCTGTTTTGTCCGGATGACGATAGTGCGCGGACGGCCGCCCGCGCCCTCGACGGCACGACGGGGTCACAGATGCACATCACAGGTGCAGTTGTGACAGGCCACTGACAAACACCTGGAACCATGGCCGTCGGCACGTTTGCACGGCGGGAAGGCACGGGGGATGAGGGGTTCGGTACGGGGGCGCGTGCGCCCGGCGGATCGGGTGCGCGAAGGGCGCGGGGCGCGCGGACGACTGCTGGTGGTCGTCCTCGCTCTGCTGGGGCTTCAACTGGCCTCGTTCGTGGCACCGGCGTACGCCTGCGGCTGCGGCGCGATGGTCCCGGGCGACCAGCGGAGCATGTATGTGAACCGTGAGGCGTCCGTGGTGCGCTGGGACGGCCGCGAGGAACAGATCGTGATGAGCCTGACGGTCTCGGGGGACGCCCGTACGGCCGCCTGGATCATGCCGGTGCCGAACCGGGCGACGGTGCGGCTGGGCGACGCGGCCCTCTTCGACCGGCTCGCCGAGGAGACCGCGCCGGTGTACGAGAAGCGCGAGTACTACTGGCCGCGTTCGCACGACTGGCCGTTCGACATGTTCGAGAGCGACGGCATGGCGGGCGACGCGGCGCCCGGGGGCCCGCGGCCCCCGGTGGACGTCGTCGGCCGCGAGCGGCTCGGCCCGTTCGACGTGGCCCGGCTGACCGCCACCGATTCCGGCGCCCTCGGCGACTGGCTGGACGACAACGGCTTCGCGCTCCCGGACCGGCTGGACGCGGCGCTGGAGCCGTACGTCCGGCTGAAGTGGGAGTACGTGGCGATCCGGCTGGCCCCGGCCCCGGACACGGAGGAGGCCGAGGGCACGGGGGCGACCGAGGGCACGGGGGCGACCGAGGGCACGGGGAGCGCCGGCGGCGCCGGCGACGTACCGCTCTCCGGCACCCTGGACCCCCTCCACCTCACCTTCGCCAGCGACGAGCTCGTCTATCCGATGCGGCTGTCCCGGCTGGCCACCACTCCGCAGGCCCTCGGCCTGTACGTCCTCGCCGAGCACCGGATGGAGCCGGCTTCCGCGATCGGCGGGGACGAGCCGGAGGTGACGTTCGCCGGACGGCTCGGCGCACCCGGCGGCGCGCTCGGCGAACTCACCGCGGGCGGCACGGACTTCCTGACCGCCGTCGAGCAGAGCTTCCCGCAGCCGGAACGGATCTCCGGCGATCACACGCTGCGGCGGGCCGCGGCCGACGACCCCTATCGAAAGGTCATCCACGTGGACGAGATGCAGACCCTGTGGGGCATGCCCGAGTGGCTGGTGTGGTTCGGCATCGGCATGGCCGCGCTGGTGATCAAGGCGGTGGCCGTCGCGATCGTGCTCATGCGCAACGCGAAGCGGCAACTGCCGCCCGTGCCCCCGCCGGGCGCGGCCTTCATGCCGCCGGGGGCGTACCCGCCGGGAGCACCATGGGGACCGGGAGCGCCGGGGGCGCCGGGGACTCCGGGAGCACAGGTGACTCCGGAAGCCCTGGCAGCGCCGTCGCCCCCGGTGGACCCGAAGTCCGGTCCGCAGGACCGCGACACATCCGGGAACCGCTGACAGAGGCCCCGCCCCGCGCCTATATTCATTAGCACACCTACTTAGCTGCTCTAATGAACAAGGCGCGGGAGGCACATCCACATGAGCGAGTCGCGGACCTGGGACGACGTCGACGCCTACTTCACCACCCAGCTCGCCCCGAACGACGAGGCCCTGGAGGCGGCACTGCGGGAGAACGCGGCGGCCGGGCTCCCGGCCATCGACGTCGCCGCCAACCAGGGCAAGTTCCTGCAGCTCCTCGCCCAGATCCAGGGCGCCCGCCGCATCCTGGAGGTCGGCACCCTGGGCGGCTACAGCACCATCTGGCTGGCCCGGGCGCTGCCCGCCGACGGCCGGCTGATCTCCCTGGAGTACAGCGCCCGGCACGCGGAGGTCGCCCGCCGCAACCTCGCGCACGCCGGGCTCGACGGCCTCGTGGAGGTACGCGTCGGCCCGGCCCTGGAGTCGCTGCCCAAGCTGGCCGACGAGAACCCCGAGCCCTTCGACCTGGTCTTCGTCGACGCGGACAAGGCCAACAACCCGCACTACGTGGAGTGGGCCCTGCGGCTCACCCGGGCCGGCAGCGTCCTCGTCGTCGACAACGTCGTCCGCGGCGGCCGGGTCGCCGACGCCGGCACCACCGAGCCCGACGTCGTCGGCACCCGAACGGCCCTCGAACTCATCGCCTCCCACCCGAAGTTGAGCGGCACGGCGATCCAGACGGTGGGCACCAAGGGGTACGACGGCTTCGCCCTGGCCCGGGTCCTGGACTGACCGCGCCGCCCGCCGACGCGGCTCCCGTCAGGCCTCGTGGTAGAAGCCCACGTTGACGCTGCGGGGGCTCGTGCGGTCGTAGATGACCAGTTCACCGGAGCCGCCGTGCGGGAGCTTCGCGGTGCCGCCGTACGGCAGCGGTGAGGGCTGGTGGCCCAGCAGGGTCAGCCGCACCTCGGAGGAGGGGTCGGCGTGCGAGCCGCGCAGCCAGGTGACCTGCCAGCTCCCGTCCGGGGCGCACAGGAACTCCAGGTGCACCCGGGAGACGAAGAGCCAGTCGTCGGGTGTCGCGAGCCGGCACACCGCCCGATCGCGGCCCACCCGGAGCACGCCGCCCGGCTCGCTGGGCGCGTCGGCCATCTGCATGCCGGCCGTCGCCCCGGCGTCCGCCTCGGAGACCGAGGCCATGGTGAGTTCGAGCACGTACCGCTCCTAACGGGTCAAACTCCAATTGTCGCTGCGCACGGCACGTTTGGCACGCCGCCGCCGCATGATAAATCGCCGGATCGTCCTGTTGTGCGGGCTCCGGCACAATGGACCCATGACCGAGCGAAAGCCCCCCGGTGTCAGCTTCGAGTCCTTCGTCGACAAACAGATCCGCGACGCGGAGGCGCGCGGCGACTTCAAGACCCTCCCCGGCGTCGGCCGCCCACTGGAGGGCGACGACTCCACCTACGACGAACTCTGGTGGATCAAACGGAAGATGGCCCGCGAAGGCCTCTCCGTCCTACCCCCCGCCCTGGCCCTGCGCAAGGAGGCGGAGGACGCCCTCACCACCGCCGCCGACGCCCCGTCCGAACACGCGGTCCGCAAGATCATCACCGAAATCAACACCAAGATCCGCACCATGATGTACCGCCCCCCACCGGGCCCACCGCTCGGCCTCAAGCCGTACGACGTCGAAGAGATCGTACGGCGGTGGCGGGAGGGGCGGGAGGGACCGGAGCGTCAGGAGGGCTGACCGACGACGGCCTCGCACAGGCGCCGCACCGCCCGTCCACGCGGCAGACGACACAGGAGACCGCGCCCCGGGGTACGACCCGGGGCGCGGTCTCGTCCAGAAGTGTCGAGCGCGGTGTCAGAGCCGCAGCAGGCGTTCCGTCAGCTCGCGGTAGTCGCGCAGGGCGAGGCGGAGCTGTTCGGTGTCGGTGGGGGTGGCGCGGTCGTCGTCGGTGGGGTGCCAGGCGGCGCGGAGGGTGCGGCGGCGGCGGGCCAGTACGTCGGTGAGGTGGGCGGTGGCCTCTTCGAGGACGTGGTCGGCCTCCTCGACCGCCGACCGGGGCTCGTCGACGAAGCCGCCGACCGCGTGGTGCAGCCGTGCCGTCAGCTTGTCGGACTCGTCGTGGGACAGGAGCGACGATCCGGATCCGGAGGGGGCGCCGCCCCTCCCGGGGGCCTTCACATGGTCCTCCCGGGCCACCGGGCCGGGGCCCGTGTCGGTTCCGGGTGCCCTCGTGCGGGCGCCGGGGACCGCGGTCCGGTCCCCCGTGCGGGCCGCCCTGGCGTCCTCGCCGGGCACCACCGCGGCATGGGTGCCCGTGGCGCCCGCGGCGGTCGTGGTGTCCGGTGGTGTCGCGCCGCCCTCGGCCTTCCTCCCGTCCCGCCGCGCGTCGGCCTCCCGCGGCTCACGCGGACCGTGTCCGCGGATGCCCTCGCCCCTCGTCATGTCGTCGGTCATCCCCCTCAACTCCCTTTCGCGTGGCGCCTGGTGAGCGCCCATGGCAGATGGGACCGGTGGCGGCCGTCGGCGGCCGTACCGTCACGGTGGGCCGGGACCTCGCGCCCGGCGGTGCCGTCGCGGTCCGCCCGCGCGTCCCGGCGGTCCGCGGTCACCAGGTCCTCGAACAGGGCGCGGGCCTCGACCATGGCCTCGCGCATCTCCTCGGTACCGGCACCGGGGACGGTGCCGTTGCCGTTGCCCGCGCCGCCCCGGCCGTCGTCGCCGGTGGTGTGTGCCGCGAGGTGCACCCGGCGGTAGCCGTGCACATGGTGGGCGTGGTGGACGGAGAGCGCCTCCAACTGGGTCTCGTACCGGCCGTCGTCCGGGAAGCCGCGTGCTCCGGCCACCTCGGCGAGCAGCCGGTCCGCCTCGGCGACCGCCTCACGGGGCGAGTCGACGAAGCGTTCCTGGGCGGCGGCCCAGCGGGACTCGTACCGTTCGCGCTCCGCGCTCGGCAGGGGCCGCTTCTCCAGCGAGCCGTGCCGCTTCACCCGCTCCGCGAGTTCCCGGGCGGCGGCCCGCTCGTCGCCGTCATGGCGGGTCACGGTCCGGTCGTACTCGGGTCCGAAGCGCCGCTTCAGCGAGCCGCCGCCGGCCGCGCCGCCACGGGCGCGCTGGGTCAGGACGGCCGCGACAACGACCACGGCCGCCACGATCACGATCAAAGCGATGATCAAGCCTGTGGACATGAATGCCTTCCAGAGTCCTCGGCCCGGGGCGCCTCACCCCCTCGGCCGTTTGGCACCGGGTTGCCCGAACCCGTTCGTTCAAACGGCAAGCGCGTGGGGCGAGGACGAAGAGAGACGAAGAGAACGGGAAGGAGAGCGGGAAGGAGAGCGGCAAGGAGAGCGGCGGCGTAAATCGTTTGCGGGGCGCCCGCCCCCGCTCCCGACAATGACCGCCATGAACCACACCTGGTCCGTGGCCGCCGAGCCCCACGACTCCCCCGTCGCCGTCGCGCTCTGGCGGGCGTACTACACGGAGGTCAGCGACCGCTGGTATCTGCTGCACGAGGGGCGTGCCACGGACCCGGCCGAGCTGGAGCGGGAGGTCGCGGCGGACACCGGGGAGTATCTGGCGCCGCCCGGCGGGGTGTTGCTGGTGGCGCGGTACGGCGGCGAGCCGGTCGGTACGGCGGGGGTGCGGCTGCTGGACTCCGCGACGGCCGAGCTGAAGCGGGTGTTCCTGCTGGCGCGGGCGCGCGGCAGGGGCGGCGCCGGGCCCCTGGTGACGGCCGCCGAGGACGCGGCCCGCGCGCTCGGTGCCGAGCGGATCGTCCTCGACACCCGCGAGGACCTGGTCGAGGCCCGCGCCCTGTACGCCCGGCTCGGCTACGAGGAGAGCGCCCCGCACAACGACCACGCGTACGCGGACCACTGGTTCACGAAGAAGCTGACGTAGACGTGGGGGCGGTGGGCGGCTGGGTCGGCGGGGTCCGAGGGGTGTCGGAGGCCAGCGGGGTCGTCGGCAGGCGCCTGATCGCGCCCTCGGCGTGCGGGCGTTCCGCGTCCGAGCCGCACAGCTCGGCGTTGAGTTCCCCGACGAGGCGGACGAGGTCGGTGGGGCGGTCGGGGCCCCACCAGTCGCCGAGGAGTTCGGCGAGGGAGTCCTCGCGGGCCTGGGCGAGCCGGTCGGCGGCCCGGTGGCCGCTGTCGGTGAGGACGAGGTCGATACCGTCACGGCGGGCGAGGCCCCGCTCCTCGACCTGCCGGGTCGCGGCCATGATCACATCGAGCGGGACGGCGCTGCGCTCGGCGAGGACGGCGGGTTCGGCCCAGCCGTACCGCCGGATGCGCAGCAGCAGCCAGCTCGCGGCGGGCAGCAGGTCGTAGCCGGCCCGCGCGGTGATCTTCCGGTAGATCTCGCGGCGGCCCTCCCGGGACCCGAGCACCGACAGCGCCCGGCACACCTCGTCGTACGACGACCGCTCGACCGGGTTGCTGGCGAGTGTCTCGGTGGCGTCGGGCGCCGTCACGGAGGCCCGCAGCCGGTCCTCGCGCAGGAACCAGGCGAGGACGAAGCCGAGGAGGGCGACCGGGGCCGCGTAGACGAAGACGTCGGTGATGGAGGAGGCGTACGCGTCGAGGACGGAGGGGCGCAGCGCGGCCGGGAGTTCGGCGATCTCCCGCGGGTCGGACTTCAGTCCCTCCACGGTGACGCCGGACGGGAGCCGGGTCCCGTCGAGGGCGTCGGTGAGCTTGTCGCCGAGGTGCCCGGCGAAGACCGTGCCGAAGACGGCCACGCCGAACGAGGCGCCGATGGACCGGAAGAAGGTCGCGCCGGAGGTGGCGACGCCGAGATCCTCGTAGGAGACGGCGTTCTGCACGACGAGGACGAGGACCTGCATGACGAGGCCGAGCCCGGTTCCGAAGACGAAGAGGTAGGCGCTCATCTCGCCGTCGCCGCTGTCCGCGTCGAGCTGGTGCAGGAGCAGCAGGCCCAGCGTGGTGACGCCGGTACCGGCGAGGGGGAACACCTTCCAGCGGCCGGTACGGCTGACGATCTGCCCGGAGACCGTCGAGGCGAGCAGCAGCCCGAACACCATCGGCAGCATGTGCACACCGGACATGGTCGGTGAGACACCGTGCACGACCTGGAGGAACGTCGGCAGATAGGTCATCGCGCCGAACATCGCGAAGCCGACGACGAAGCTGATCACGGCGGAGAGGGTGAAGGTGCGGACCCGGAACAGCTTGAGGGGCAGCACGGGTTCGGCGGCCCGCCGCTCGACGGCCACGAAGACGGCGACGAGCAGCGCGGCCAGCACGCAGAGGCCGATGATCTGCGGTGAGTTCCAGTCCCAGGTGGTGCCGCCGAGGGAGGCGACCAGCACCAGACAGGTGGCCACGGAGGCGATGAGGAAGGTGCCGAGGTAGTCGATGACATGCCGTTCGGCCTTGCGCGGGATGTGCAGCACGGCGGCGATGACGAGCAACGCGACCGCGCCGACGGGCAGGTTGACGTAGAACACCCAGCGCCAGCTCAGATGCTCGGTGAACAGCCCGCCGAGCAGCGGCCCGAGCACGCTCGTCGCTCCGAAGACCGCGCCGAACAGTCCCTGGTAGCGCCCGCGTTCGCGCGGTGGCACGAGATCGCCGACGATCGCCATCGACAGCACCATCAACCCGCCGCCGCCGAGCCCCTGCAGGGCCCGGAACGCGATCAGCTGGGGCATGTCCTGCGCCGCGCCGCACAGCGCCGACCCGATGAGAAAAATCACGATCGCCGTCTGGAACAGCCGCTTCCGGCCGTACTGGTCGCCGAGTTTCCCCCACAGCGGGGTCGCCGCCGTGGCGGCCAGCATGTACGCCGTGACGACCCACGACAGGTGCTCCAGTCCGCCGAGATCGCTCACGATCGTCGGCAGCGCCGTCGACACGATCGTCTGGTCGAGCGCCGCCAGCAGCATCCCGAGGAGCAGGGCCCCGATGGAGACCAGCACCCCGCCGGGCACCCCCTCCGGAGTGGGAACGCCATGGCCACGGGCCCCGGGCGGGGGTGTACGGCCGACGGCGGCAGCGGCGCCGCCGGCGGTGTTCGCGGGCTCGTCGCCACCACCGCCGGCGGCACGGCCGGTGCGGTGCTCGGCGTCGTGGCCGGTGTCGTCGGTCATCGGACCTCCCGAGGGCCGGGGGCCTCGTACGGCGCCCTCGGTCTCCTCTTCCTCTCCCTGTTGCCCGTCCTCTTCCTCCATGTCCATCCCATCGTGGTCGGTGTGACCGGTTATGGCCTGTCGAACCATTGCCGAGGCGTTCCGGAACCCTGGATTCCCGGGGCGCCTGGGAGATTCTGTGGGGACCGTTTGCTTAAACTCTGGAGTCTTCGCGGGGAGGAACGACACGTGAGTGAACCGACCAGTCACATATGCCCGGAATGCTCCACACCCAGGGCCTCGGACGGCACGCCGTCCTGCGTGTGCGGCCGCCGCGCGTCCGAGGCCCTTCTCGAAGCGCGTACGGCCGAGGCGGCGGCCGCGGAGGACTTCGACCCCCTCCGGATACGCCCGTACGTGGAGCTGGGCCACGAGAACCAGGGACGCCCCGGCGGCCCGCCGCACCCCACGGCCCCCGGCGGCGACACACCGGGCCCCGACCAGGCCTCGACGATCGCCCTGCCGGTGACCACGGCGGCGCCCGGGACAGCGGCCACGACGGCTCTGACGCCCCTGACGCCCCCGACGACCGCGCTCCCGACGACGGCCGCGACCGGGCCGGACCCGGCGAGCGGGCGGACGTTCGGCCGAAGGGGCGGGAGGCCCGGGTGGGCCCGGGACCCCGGCGGCAGCGGGTCACGGTCGGCGGGGCGGGCCGCGTCGACGGCCACCGCCCGCCGGCGGCGCCGCCGTGCGGGACTCGTCATCGCCCTCGCCGGGACCGCCGCCACCGCGGTGATGGCCGCCGCCGGATTCGCGAGCGGACTGTTCTCGTACAACGCCCCGGAGCGGGACCGGGCGCTCCCGGACGATCTGCGGGCGAGCGTGCCGGACACCTCGCCCGACGGGGCGGCTTCGCCGGTGGAACCGTCCGCGAAGGGCGGCGGCGAGGCACCCGCACCGGTGCCGCCGGACGGCGGTGCCGCGTCGCCGAGCCCCTCGCGGACCGCGTCCTCCTCCCCTTCGCCCACGGAGCCGTCCGGATCGCCCTCGGCTTCCGCCTCGGCGAGCCCGTCGCCGAGCGCGCCGAGCGCCTCCGCCTCCACCGGCTCGTCGGCGGCCGGCGCGGACGAGTCGAACAACAGCCGGCTGGTGGTCCCCAAGACCCTCCGCCTCGGCGACGACGACCCCGAGGTCACCGAACTCCAGCTCCGGCTGCGCCAGTTGGGCTTCTACGACGGCGACATCGACCAGAACTTCGACAGCCGGGTCGAACAGGCCGTCCTCGACTACCAGGACGACCGCGGCATCACCAAGGGCATGGACGAGCCGGGCGTCTACGGCCTGATCACCCGGGAGCGCCTGGAGTCCGAGACGAAGGAGCCGTGAGCGACGGGGCCGATCGCCGCGGAGGGGGATCGGCCGGCGCGGACGGGGGTCGGCCGGCGCCCCTTCGTCCCGGGTGATGCAGGATGAGGCCATGAGCATCGTCAAGATCAACGTCCTCACGGTCCCTGTCGAGCAGCGCGAGGTACTGGAGAAGCGGTTCGCCTCGCGTGCCGGGGTGGTCGAGAACTCCGACGGGTTCGAGTGGTTCGAGCTGCTGCGCCCCGTCGAGGGCACCGACGACTATCTCGTCTACACCCGCTGGCGCGACGAGGCCGCCTTCCAGGCGTGGATGGAGGGCCCCATGAAGCAGGCCCACCAGGGCGGCGGCGAACGCCCCAAGCCGGCCGCCACCGACTCGACCGTCTGGTCCTTCGAGGTCCTCCAGCAGACGGGCCCGAAGACCGGGGCCTGACGCCCCGCTCTCCCCGCCCCACCGCCCCCGCCGCCCAGCGGGGGCGGACTCATGTCCGGGCGCCCCTCCCTCACATGAGTACCCACCTTTTTGTGGGTACTTGGCGGGCGGACGGCACCGGGAGACCCTTGTGGTGAGGGAGCGGCCGACGTGCCGCACGACACCTACCAGGGACGGAAGACGAGGATGAGGACAAGGACGAGGACGGCGATGCCGCTGATGTGACGCATGTGACGCATATGGCGCATCTTCAGGAGACCGGGCGGGTGAGGCGGTTGCCGTCGGTCTCGGTGAGCGTCTCCAGCCGCCGATGCCCCCAGTCCGACAACGGCCCCAGCGCCTCGGAGAGTTCGCGGCCGAACGGGGTCAGGGAGTACACGGTCTTCAGCGGCAGCACATCGTGCACCTCCCGGTGCACGAGCCCGTCGGTCTCCATCTCGCGGAGCGCCTGGGTCAGCACCTTCTCGGTGAGTCCCGGCAGCAGCCGGCGCAGCTCACCCGGGCGGTGCGGACCGGACTCCAGCAGCCACAGCAGCGACGTCTTCCATTTCCCCTCGATCACGGCGATCGCCGCGGTCACCCCGCACACGTTCGGGTCCTGGGCACGTCCGCGCCTCATCCCCGCTCCCCCTTCACCCCGTTCGCCGTCGTCACGAATCGACGGACGGACCAGTCAACTTCCCACAGGAGTCACCGAGTCATGCCCGTACACACCGCACAGCCCAAGGCCCCCACCGTCACCGTACTCGGCCTGGGCCCGATGGGCCGGGCCCTGGCCGGCGCCTTTCTGGACGCCGGTCTGCGCACCACCGTCTGGAACCGTACGCCGGGCCGCGACGGGGAGCTGGCCGCGCGCGGCGCGGTCGGCGCCGGGTCGGCCGAGGAGGCGGTGGCCGCGAGCGCGCTGACCGTCGTCTGCGTGGTCAACTACGACGCCTCGGACGCGGTGTTGCGCACTCCGGCGGTCGCCGGGGCGCTCAAGGGCCGCACGGTGGTCAATCTGACCGCCGACACCCCGGACCGCGCCCGCTCCACCGCCGCCTGGGCGGCCGAGCACGGCGTGGAGTACCTGGACGGGGCGATCATGACGCCGACCCCGACCATCGGCACCCCGGACGGCGTCTTCCTCTACAGCGGCCCGGCGGACCTGTACCGCGCCCACCGGCCCGTACTGGACGCGCTGAACGGCGCCCACACCCATCTCGGCGAGGAGATCGGCCGGGCGGCGACGTACGACATCGCGCTGCTCGACCTCTTCTGGACCTCGATCGCCGGCTATACGCACGCGCTGGCGCTGGCCCGGGCGGAGGGGGTCGGCGCGGTGGAGCTGACACCGTTCGCCCAGGGGATCGCCGCGATCCTTCCCGCGCTCTTCGAGGAGGGTGCGAAGGAGGTGGACAGCGGCCGCCACTCCGGCGAGGGCAACCCGCTCACCTCGGCCCTGTCGACCATGACCCACGTCGTCCAGGTCTCCGAGTCCCACGGCATCGACGCGAGCGTCATGCGCTCCGCCGAGGGCTTCGTCCGCCGCGCCATCGCACAGGGCCACGGCTCCGACGGCTTCACCCGGCTGACGGAGGTGCTCGGCCGCCGGTGAGGGGCCGCCGGGGTTCCGGGGGAACCAGGGGCACCAGGGGCACCAGGGGCACTGGGTGAGCCCCGGGGGAGGCGGCACCGTCCCGCCGGTCGCGACGGCGGCCGTCTCCCCGTCACCGGCCCCCGTCACGCCCCGACGTACAGCCGAATCGCCCCGCCCTCGCCCACCTCCACGCGTACCGACGTCAGGTCGGGCACCACCACGTCCGGCGCGTACGCCCCCGCGCGCTCCCCGATGCCCACGACCCGCATCCCCGCCGCGTGCCCGGCCGCGATGCCCGCCTCGGAGTCCTCGAAGACGACGCAGTCCTCGGGGGCCACGCCCAGTTCCGCGGCGGCCTTGAGGAAGCCCTCGGGGTCCGGCTTGCTCGCGCCGACCGACTCGGCGGTGACGCGCAGCTCGGGCAGGGTCAGCCCGGCGGCGGCCATCCGTGCCGTGGACAGGGCGACGTCCGCCGAGGTCACGAGGGCGTGCGGCACAGCGCCGGTGACGAGGGACGCGAGGAACTCGGGAGCGCCGGGTATCGGCACGACGCCGTCCACGTCGGCGGTCTCCTCGGCCAGCATCCGCGCGTTGTCCGCGAGGTTCTCCGCCATGGGCCGCTCGGGCAGCAGGACGGCCATCGTGGCGTAGCCCTGGCGGCCGTGCACCACCTTCATGACCTCGGCGCCGTCCAGTCCCTGCCGCTCGGCCCAGCGCCGCCAGACGCGCTCCACGGCGGCGTCCGAGTTGACGAGGGTGCCGTCCATGTCCAGCAGGAGGGCGCGGGCGGTCAGAACGGTGGTGGCCGTCATCGGCAGCTCCAAGGCGCGAAACGAGGGCCGCGGACGGTCGCACCCGGTGAGGCGGCTGGCGGCCCGGAGGGACAAGGCGGCCCCGCCCACCGGTCAGGGAGTGCGGGCGGGAGCCACTTTGTTTCCCTACGGTACAAAACAATGCGGGGCCCCGCCACCCCCTCACCCGTCCCGCTCACTCATCCCGCCACGGCCTCCCACAGACTCCACACACCGAGCCCCGTCATCAGTACGGCGGCGATCCGGGTGATCAGCCCCAACGGCACCCGCTTCATCAGCGCCTTTCCGCCGACGATGCCGAGGCCCGCCACGGTCCACAGGGCGAGAACCGCACCCAGTCCGACGGAGAGCGGATCGTCGTACCGGGCCGCGAGGTTCGCGGTCATGATCTGCGTCAGGTCCCCGAACTCGGCGACCAGGATGAGCATGAAGCCCGCCCCCGAGACCTTCCAGAAGCTCTGGTCCTCGGGCCGCCGGATCTCTTCCTCGCCCTCGTCCTTCTTCATGAGCAGCACCGCCGCGCCGCCCAGGAACAGCACGCCCGTCAGCGCGTGCACGATCTGCTGCGGCAGGAGGGTGAGGACGCTGCCCGCGGCCACGGCGAGCGTGACATGGACGGCGAAGGCGGCGGCGACGCCGGCGAAGACGTACGAGGCGCGGTAGCGGGTGCCGAGGACGAGGCCGGCGAGGGCGGTCTTGTCGGGGAGTTCGGCGAGAAAGACGACGCCGAAGACGAGCGCCGTGACACTGATGCTGATCAAGGTTCCTCAATCGGTCGGGCCGCCCCACCGAGAGAAATCATCCGCTGACGCGACACCTCGGCACGGCAGCACACGATGCGTCCGCGCCGGACGGCACGGACGTGCACTGCTTTGCCGAAGGTCTCGCTGGCGCGACCCCGGTCCACGGGGCCCGCCTCCGGGCGCCGGCTCAGACGAGCTGAGCAGTATGTCGACGGTCCGGCGAAGAGCTACTCCCCTTCTGCGGGGTCCATGGTACGCGCCGGTGAGGGCTGGTCGCGCAGTTCCCCCGCGCCCCGGAAAGAGGCCTGCGGCCCTTTCGGGCCTGAAAAGCACGGGGCGCAGCCCCGGCTTTTCAGGGGCGCGGGGAACTGCGCGAGAAGCCCCACGCACCCGCAGACGACACGCGCCCCCGCGCACCCGCGCGCCCCCATCACAGCCATACCTCTTGCCGTGTCATGAACACGTCACTAACTTCTCACCAGACGCACACCCGCCGGTAACGCCGCGACGCGACCCTTCAATCGCCCGCTCCCCAAAACCCCCGGCCCCACAAGGAGTTCCCATGCGCAGGTTCTACGCGCGTCGACGAGTCAGCATACTCGCGGCGCTCAGCGGATTGATAGCCTCCGCCGCGCTCTTCAACGCTCCGACCGCCTCCGCCGCGCTGCCCACCCCCGTCAGCGCGTCCACCGCCCGCTCCTACCTCGCCACCCTCACCGTCGCGGCCGAGGACCGCACCGGGTACGACCGGGACCTGTTCAACCACTGGATCACGATCAGCGGCACCTGCAACACCCGCGAGACGGTCCTCAAGCGCGACGGTACGAACGTCGTCACCAGCTCCGCCTGCGCCGCCACCAGCGGCAGCTGGTACTCCCCGTACGACGGCGCCACCTGGACCGCCGCCTCCGACCTGGACATCGACCACCTGGTGCCGCTGGCCGAGGCCTGGGACTCCGGCGCCGACTCCTGGAGCAGCGCCACCCGCCAGGCGTTCGCCAACGACCTGACCCGCCCGCAGCTCATCGCCGTCACGGACAACGTGAACCAGGCCAAGAGCGACCAGGACCCCGCCGAGTGGATGCCGTCGGTGACGTCCTACCGCTGCACCTACGTCCGCGCCTGGGTCCAGGTGAAGTACTACTACGACCTCGCGGTCGACTCCGCCGAGAAGAGCGCCCTCACCAGCTACCTCGCGAACTGCTGACACCCCCGAGAGAAAGTGGTCCGGAACCTCCCCGTTCCCTCCGCCGTTCCGTACCGTACGGGGCGACGGAGGAGGGTGAGCACGATCGCCGTCCCGACACCGGCTGAAGCGCCCCGGAGGCGAAGCCGACCAGAAAGGGGTGGGTGATCGCTCATGGCGGGTCTGCGCCTTGGACCACTGCTGAGATATGTGGACGGCTCGTCCGCGACCGTGTGGGTCGAGGCGAGCCGTCCGTGCGTCGCCGAGGTCCGCTGCGCCGGCGGCGGACGGGGCGAGGCCAGGACCTTCCAGATCGCCGGCCACCACTACGCGCTCGTCCCGGTGACGGGCCTCGCCCCGGGCACGGCCTCGGCGTACGAGGTCCTCCTCGACGGCACCCCCGTGTGGCCCCCGCCGGACTCCCCCTTCCCGCCCTCCGAGATCCGCACCCCGGTCGAGGGCGACGCCGTCCGGGTCTCCTTCGGCTCCTGCCGCTGGGCCGCGCCGCCCGGCGGCGAACCCGACCCGGTGGGCCCGGACGCCCTCGACACCCTGGCGGCCCGGCTCGCCGCCGAACCGGGGACCGAGCGGCCCGACGTGCTCCTCCTCCTCGGCGACCAGATCTACGCGGACGAGACCTCCGGGGCCACCCGCCAGTGGCTCGCCGCCCGCCGGGACCTGACGGACCCGCCCGGGGACCAGGTCGCGGACTACGAGGAGTACACCCACCTCTACTACGAGTCCTGGCTCGACCCGGAGATCCGCTGGCTGCTCTCCACCGTCCCCAGCTGCATGATCTTCGACGACCACGACGTCATCGACGACTGGAACACCAGCGAGGCCTGGCTGGAGGGCATGCGGGCCACCGCCTGGTGGCGCGAGCGCATCCTGAGCGGACTGATGTCGTACTGGGTCCACCAGCACCTCGGCAACCTCTCCCCCGCCGAACTGGCCGCCGACCCGGTCCACACCGCCGTACGCGCCACCCCGGACGGTACGGACGCGCTGCGCGCCCACGCCTGCCGCGCCGACCGGGACCCGGCCTCGGTCAGCTGGAGCTACCGACGGGACTTCGGACGGGTACGGGTCCTGATGCTCGACACCCGGGCCGCGCGCGTCCTCGCCGAGGGCGACCGCTCGATGCTCGACCCCGGCGAGGCGCGGTGGCTGCGCGACCAGGCCCTGGACGCGCCCGGCTCGTACGACCATCTGCTCATCGGCACCTCCCTGCCCTGGCTGCTGCCGCATCTCGTGCACGACGCCGAGTCCTGGAGCGCCGCCCTGTGCCGGGGCGAGCGCGGGGACCGCTGGGCGCGGTTCGGGGAGAAGCTGCGCCAGGGCGCCGATCTGGAGCACTGGGCGGCGTTCCCCGCCTCCTTCGAGTCGCTGACCCGGCTCGTCGCCGAGGCGGGCTCGGGCGGCGACGCCCCGGCGACCGTCCTCGTGCTCTCCGGCGACGTGCACCACGCGTACATCGCCGAACCGTCCTGGCCGGAACGCGGCCCGGACGCCCGCGTGCTCCAGCTCACCTGCTCCCCCGTGCACAACTCCATCCCGCTCTCGATAAGGCTCGGCTTCCGCTTCGGCTGGAGCGGCACGGGGCGGGCGCTCGGCCGGTGGTTCGGACGGCACGGGCGGGGCGAGCGGCCGTCGATCGACTGGCGCAGGACGGGCGGCCCCTGGTTCGGCAACCACCTCATGACGCTGACGCTGCACGGCCGTTCGGCGCGGCTGCGGCTCGACCGCGCGCGGGCCAGGCGGGGCGGCAAGGCCCGCCTGGAGACACGCTCGGAGTCGACGCTCACCCCCTGAGCCCGCCCCCTGAGGCCATCCTTGAACCCATTGCGCACGGTTGTCACCCCTTGGCGCCCCTTGTTACCCCTGTTGTCCGAGTTGCTCGTGAGGCATCCCACACCTGGAGCGTCCGAAGGGGCTCAAGGCTCCGTTCCCGTGACGCACGGCGGCATGATGAGGCGGACCGTCCGCTTCCCGGCGGGCGGTCCGCCGCACCGCGCCCCACGATGCGCCCCACACGCACGGGAGTTACCCCCTTGTCGGATTTTCCAGGTTTCCCAGGGATCAGTGACATCGGCAGTGACATCGGCATCGCGCTCGTCGGCGCCGGCCCCCGCGGCACCAGTGTCCTGGAACGCCTCTGCGCCTCCGCCCCCGAACTGCTCGCCCCCGGCACCCGGTTGACCGTCCATGTCGTCGACCCCGCACCGCCGGGCCCCGGCCAGGTCTGGCGCACCGCGCAGTCCCCCCACCTGCTGATGAACACGGTGGCCTCCCAGGTCACCCTCTTCACCGACGACAGCGTGGACTGCTCGGGCCCGACACGACCGGGCCCGAGTCTGTACGAGTGGGCGGCCCTGCAGCCGGAAGAGCCGGGCGGAACACCGGAGTTGGGGCCCGACGACTATCCGACCCGGGCCCGGTACGGCCGCTATCTGGAGTGGGTCTTCGCCGAGGTGGTGCGCGGCGCGCCGCCCGGGATCCGGGTCGAGGTGCACGGCACCCGCGCGGTCCGCCTGGACGAAGCCCCCGACGGCGGCCAGCGGCTCACGCTCGCCACCGGGCGCGTCCTGACCGGCCTGGCCGCCGTGGTCCTCACCCAGGGCCATCTCCCCACCCTCCCGGACCGGGCCGAACGCGACCTCACCGCGTACGCCGCCCGGCACGGCCTGCGCCACGTCCCGCCCGCCAACCCGGCCGACCTCGACCTCTCCCCCGTCGCCCCCGGCGAACCCGTCCTGCTGCGCGGCCTGGGCCTCAACTTCTTCGACCACATGGCCCTGCTGACGACCGGCCGGGGCGGACGCTTCGTACACGACCGCGACGCCGGGACGGGAACACCCGGCGCCCTGCGCTACGAGCCCTCCGGCCGCGAGCCCCGCCTCTACGCCGGCTCCCGGCGCGGTGTCCCGTACCAGGCACGCGGCGACAACGCCAAGGGGCCGTACGGCCGTCACACCCCGCTCGTGCTCACCCCGGAGGTCATCGCCGCCTTCCGTAAACGCGCGGACTCCGGCGAGGCACCCGACTTCCTGGCGGAGATATGGCCGTTGGTCGCGAAGGAGGTCGAAACGGTCTACTACGAGGGCGTGCTGGCGGGCTCGGCACGCCGTGGCGGCTCCCGGGCCCCGTTCCGTGACCGCTTCCTCGCCGCCCCTCACCGGTCGCCCCGGGAAAGCGCCGTTCTCGACGAGTTCGGAGTCGCCCAGGCGGAGCGGTGGTCCTGGGACCGGGTGTCGCGGCCGTACGCGGGGCGGGAGTTCACGGACACGGCGGACTGGCGGGGGTGGCTGCTGGGGTATCTGCGGGAGGACGCGGCGCAGGCGGCGCTCGGGAACGTCGAGGGGCCGGCGAAGTCCGCGCTGGACGTGCTGCGGGACCTGCGCAACGAGCTGCGGCTGATCGTGGACCACGGCGGGCTGGCGGGGTCGTCGCGCCGGGAGCATCTGGACCGGTGGTACACACCGCTGAACGCGTTCCTGTCGATCGGCCCGCCCCGCAGCCGTATCGAGGAGATGGCCGCGCTGATCGAGGCGGGCGTACTGACCGTGCTCGGCCCGCGAGTCGAGGTGCGCCCGGCGGACGGGGCGTGGCTGGCGCGCTCACCCGACGTGCCGGGGTCGCAGACGCGGGTGACGACGGTGATCGAGGCGCGTCTCCCGGAGCCCGATCTGCGCCGCACGGCGGACGCGTTGCTCGCCGGGCTGCTGGCGGCGGGAGGGTGCCGTCCGCACCGGACGGACGGGTACGAGACGGGCGGACTGGACGTGACGCCTCGGCCGTATCACCTGATAGACCGTCAAGGTGCCGCGCATGCAAGGCGGTTCGCGTTCGGGGTTCCCACGGAGGGCGTGCACTGGGTGACGGCGGCGGGTGCGCGGCCAGGGGTGGATTCGGTCACGCTTTCCGACGCGGATGCGGTGGCGCGAGCGGTTCTACGTGCGACGACACCCGCGAACTCCCTTCAGGATCAAGCAAAGAGCTGGCCAAATGTTGAACTTGCAAGCATTGATTAGGCCTGCCTAACGTGTGACTCACCGGTAATAACCGTCCCCACCGGCCCCACAAGGGCCGGGTCACTACCGAAGGAGTCCCCCACTATGACCGGACGCCTCAACAGCGCCCAGCCATACGCCCTCGGACTGTTCCGCATCGTCATCGGCCTGCTCTTCACCTGCCACGGCGCCAAGACCCTCTTCGGTGTCCTCGGCGGCGCGGACGGACAGGGCGGCACCGTCTCCGCCGGCGACTGGCCCGGCGGGTACGCGGCCGTCATCCAACTCGTCGGCGGCGCCCTCGTCATGCTGGGCCTCGGCACCCGCGCGGCGGCGTTCATCGCCTCGGGCTCGATGGCCTACGCGTACTTCAAGGTCCACCAGCCGCAGGCCCTGTGGCCGGTGGAGAACAGCGGTGAGGGCGCGGCCCTCTTCTGCTGGGCCATGTTCCTGCTGATCTTCACCGGTTCCGGCGCGCTCGGCCTGGACCAGTTCCTCGCCAGGCGCCAGTCCGCGTCCGCCGGCAGCACCGCCGCGAGCAAGTCCCCCGTGGCGGCCTGACCCACGCCGGGACCGGCCGGCCCGGCCTCTCCCGCCGCCGCCCTCTCCTGCCACCCCTCCCGCGGCCCCGATGAACACGGTGTGACGGACACATGAGCCCCTGTGAGCCGTCTGTCATACCCGGGGCGTACGCTGTTCGGCTGTCACGGGTCACCGTGCCGCCGGGGGAAAACAGGAGAGTGTTCGGTGCTTGAGAGTCTGGGCTGGCTGGCCGCCGGCCCATGGATCTACGCCGTCGTGGGCGTGTCCATCGTGCTGGACGTGTTCCTCCCGGTGCTCCCGAGCGGTGTCCTGGTCGTCGCCGTGGCGACCGCGGCGGCGGCCGAGACGGCGGCGGGTGTGGCCCGCGAGGTGCCCGACATCCTGGTGCTGATGCTCTCGGCGGCGACCGCGTCCGTCCTCGGTGACCTGGTGGCGTACCGGCTGGCCTGGCGGGGCAGCGCCCGGCTGGACCGCGCCATCGCCCGCTCGCGCCGGCTGACGACCGCGCAGGAACGTCTCGGCGCCGCGCTCGCCCGGGGCGGCGGCTTCCTGGTCGTCGTCGCCCGCTTCGCCCCCGCCGGCCGCTCCGTCGTCTCCCTCGGCGCCGGCGCGGCTCGCCATCGCGCCCGCGACTTCCTCCCCTGGTCCGCCGTCGCCGGTCTCGCCTGGGCCGCGTACAGCGTCGCCCTCGGCTACTTCGGCGCGCAGTGGCTCGGCCCCACGTGGCTCGCCACGGCGGTCTCGCTGGCCGCGCTCTTCGGCGCGGGCGCTGCGGCGGCGTACTTCATGCGCCCACCACGGTCCGGCTGCGCCGCCGCGCCGGGTGCGTCGTAGCTCTGCCGGGCGGGCGCCTCATAGCTCGGGGGTACGGGGTGCGTCGGCGGGTGCGGGTCCGGTGGGGGCTGTCGCGCAGTCCCCGCGCCCCTGAAAAGCCGGGGCTGCGCCCCTTGCTTTTCGCCCCGAAAGGGCCGCAGGCCACTTTCAGGGGCGCGGGGAACTGCGCGAGAAGCCCCACCGGGCCCGCACCCGACGACGCACCCGCCGCCGCACCCGACAAGCCAACGCACTCACCCCTATCCGGCCCGCCGCGAAGCGCCCCGTACCTCCAGATCGGCCAGCAGCTCGGCCGTCGCCTCGGCGACCGCGTCCACCGCCCGCTCGAAGACCTCACGATTGTGCTCGGCGGGCGCGCGGAAGCCGGAGACCTTGCGGACGTACTGGAGAGCGGCGGCCCGGATGTCGTCCTCGGTGGCCTCTTCCGGCAGGACGGGCGGGCGGAGCGTCTTGATACTGCGGCACATGACCCCAGTCTCGCGCGTCCGTCCCCAGGTCATCCAGTCCTCCAAGCGATCTCTTGGAGGACGGCAAGTTCACCCGAGGATTGACTCCTCCTTCCGCCCCTTGTGATCATCACGGGGCCGGCCCGACCCGGCCGGCGGAAACGAGGGGACCATGACGAACGAACGGCTCACGGTGGCGGTACTGGGCCCCGGCGGCGTGGGCGGCCTGCTCGCCGCCCTGCTCGCCCGCGCCGGAAACCGGGTGATCTGCCTGGCCGGCGAGGCCACGGCGGAGACCCTGGACAGGACCGGCATCCGGATCGGCAGCGCCCGCTTCGGCGAGTTCACCGCCCGCGTGGAGACCGCCACCGAACTCCGCGAACCGGTCGACGCGGCCCTGATCACGGTCAAGCACACGACCCTCGCCGCCTCCCTCGACCGGCTCCCGGCGGCGCACCTGACCCCCGACACCCTGGTCGTCCCGTTCCTGAACGGCGTCGAGCACCCGGCGGCCCTCCGCGCCCACTACGGCGGCGCCGTCCCCGTCGCCCCCGCCGCCATCCGCGTCGAGTCGACCCGTGTCGCCCCGGGCGTCATCGAACACGGCAGCCCCTTCGCGGAGGTCGACCTGACCGGCGACGACGTCCCGCCCGGCCGCCTCAACTCCCTTGCCGGGGCCCTGGAATGGTCCGGCGTGGGCACCCGGGTCCTGCCGGACGAGACGGCGGTGCTGTGGGCGAAGATGTCGTTCCTGGCCCCGTTCGCCCTGCTGACGACCCGGCACGGCGTGCCTCTCGGCGAGATCCGCACCCACCACCGCGACCGGCTGGCCGCCCTGGTCGAGGAGACGGCGGCGATCAGCACGGCCGCTGGCGCCCCCGTGGACCCGGCCGAGACCCTCCGCCGCTACGACGCCTTCCCGCCCGCCACCAAGTCCTCCATGCAGCGCGACGCCGAGAACGGCCGCCCCCTCGAACTGGACGCGATCGGCGGCGCGTTGCTCCGCGCGGCCGACCGCCACGGCGTACCGGCACCGGTGGCGACCGAGGTGGTCACGGAACTGCGGGCGGCGGGCCACTGAACGAACGCCCTGGGCCGGCGCCCTGGGCCGGGCCCGCGACCTCCGGGACCGCCCGTACCCCACCCCCCACCCGTACCGCGTGCCGGGCCACCGTGTCGGCGAAGGCGCGGGCCGGGGGTGACAGCGCCTCCCAGCGGCGTACGGCCCAGCCGACGGTGAGCGGAGGCAGATCGGGGACCGGGACGAAGCGCAGCCCGGGGCGGTCGGGGCCGGTCCAGCCCGGGAGGGCGGGGACGACGGCGTGGCCGACGCCGAGTTCGGCGAGCAGGATCGCGGTGTCCCAGTCGGCGACCCCGGCGCCGGAGGGGCTGGCGGTGACACCCAACGCGCGGTAGGCGGCGGTGAGATGGGCGTACGAGGTGGAGTTCTCCGGCAGCCCGATGAGCCGCATCCCGTCCAGTTCCCCGCCCTCCACCCGCTCCCGCCCGGCGAGTTCGTCGTCGGCGCGTACGGCGAGCACCCAGGGCAGCTCCGCCACGGCCCGCTGTTCGATGCCCCGGACGGCGGGCCCCAGGGTCAGCCAGGACAGGTCGAGGTCCCGGGACGGGTCGGCGAGCGCGTCGCGGCAGCCCGCGCTCGACCGTACGGTCTGGAACTCCAGGCCCACGTCCGGGTAGGAGCGCCGGAAGTCGACGATGCCCTGGGCCATGAAGTGGCGCACGGTCGTACCGCCGGTGGCGATCCGTACGACCCCGCCGTCGCCGCGCACCAGCTCGGCCAGCCGGCGCAGCGCGAGGTCGAGCCCGGTGATGCCGTCGGCCGCCGCCTCCTGGAGCACCCGCCCGGCCCGGGTGGGCACGACGCCCCGGGCCTGCCGCTCCACCAGGCCGACCCCGACCTCCCGCTCCAGCCGCCGTACGTGCTGGCTCACCGCCGACTGGGTGCAGCCCAGCTCCCGGGCCACCGCGCTGAGGCTCCCGGCCCGGCAGACGGCGACGAAGACACGGAGATCGTCAAGGGTCATGGAAGGGACCATATCCAAGGCCGGGCTTGGGTTTCGGGGCTCTCTCCAAGGGGTGGCTCCGCCCATCCGCCCGTTCGGATGAAGTCACTCCGGAAGTGACAGAAGGAACTCGCATCCCAAAATCGAACAGGCGTACCATTGCCGCGTGGCTGAGACCTATGACTTCCCCAGTGACCTCCTCGCCGGTCAGGAGGAGCTGCATCAGGTCCGGGCCGAGCTCCTGGCACTGCTGAAGCGGCTGCCCTGGTCGGTCGAGCCCCTGGACGGATTCAGTGACGACCACGGCTGGCGGAAGATCGAGCGCCCCGCCTCCCCGGGCTGGACGCCCGACGAACAGGCCGAGGTCGAGAAGCTCCGCGAGCGCGAGCGCGAACTGGCGGTCTTCGTGAGCTGCCACCGCTTCTGGGCGGAGGTCGCCACCGAGGAGAAGGTCGAGGCCCGCACCCACCTGAAGCACGTCCACGACTCCTGACCCCGGACGCACGAAGACCCCGGCCGTGACCGGCCGGGGTCTTCGTCACCTACGGGTGGGCATGGACGGTTTCGAACCGCCGACATCCTGCTTGTAAGGCAGGCGCTCTACCCCTGAGCTACACGCCCGAGTGCGCGTCGACAGCCTACATCGCGCGAGGGAGTGCCCCGCAAACCAGTAACCGGGGGTTATCCCCACCCTTGGTCCGGGAGCGGCCCGGATCCCCCTCAGGACGCGCGCTCCGTACGGTCGAAGGACACCGAAGGACAGCGCGGGACAGCCGGGAACCAGGCCCCAGGGGGAGATCGTCATGACACGCACGGCTCGGAGTACGGCACGCACGGCGCCTACGACCCGTAGGTCGCGTACGGGAGCGGTGGCCGTCGCCGGTCTCGCCGTCGCGCTCATGGCGTCCGTCGCCGCGTGCGGGGCCGACGCCGGGGAGGACCGGGATCCGGAGCACCGGAGCTTCGCGCTCGACGGCCGGACGCTGACGGTCGACTCGGACGACTCCACGCTGGAACTGGTCCCGGCGGACGTGGACGAGGTGAAGGTGACCCGGTGGTTCGAGGGGCGGGTCATGGTCGGCGGGAAGCCCCGGGTGACCTGGGAGATGAAGGACGACCGGCTGAAACTGCGGGTGAAGTGCTCCGGCGTGGTCGTCGACTGTGCGGCCAAGCACCGGATCGAGGTGCCGCGCGATGTCGCCGTCGCGGTGACCAGCGACGACGGCAGTGTGACCGCCAAGGGCTTCGCGGCGCCGCTGGAGGTGCGGTCGGCCGACGGCGCCGTGCGGGTCGCCGACTCCACCGGACCGCTGGAGGTGTACACCGACGACGGTTCCGTGCGGGCGCTCGGCATCGAGTCGCGGCGGGTGAAGGTGAACACGAAGGACGGGTCGGTCAGGCTCGAACTCGGCGTCGTACCGGATCTGGTGGAGTCCCGCAGCGACGACGGCTCGATCAGCATCGCGCTGCCGCGCGACACGTCGTACCGGGTGGAGACCGGCAGCGACGACGGTTCCGTGGAGGTGTCGGTGCCGCGTGACAAGGGCAGCTCCCATGTGGTGACCGCCCACACCCAGGACGGCTCGGTGAAGGTGCGGAACGTGGACTGAGGGCCGTGCGGGAAGCTCGAACCGATCGACCCGTGTTTTCGTCCTTGACCGGTGGGAGAATGGCACCGGTCAGGGCGGATGACAGCACGGGAGAGGGATGTGACGGCGACACCTGCACAGCCGGACACGCCGAGTGCGCCGAGCGCACGACACACCCACAGCCGCGCACCACGACCAGCGCCCCACCCGACCGCGGGGCGTACGCCCCGGCCCCGGCGGGTGCGCCGCTCGCCCGCCCGGGACACCGTGGCCCTGCTCGCCCTCCCCCTCCTCGCCGCCCTCGTGCTGCCCGCCGCGTTCGCCGGAGGCGGCACGCGGCGGTGGTTCGGAGGGCGGGCCGAGGGGCAGCGGGCCGAGGCACAGGCGGCGAAGGACGCGGCGGCGGCCGCGTTCTACGAGCTGGACACCGCGCAGCGGGATCTGCGGATCTCGATAGAGACGATCACGGCGGTGGACGACACCCCGGACGCCCGGCGCGTGGCGACCGGCTTCGAGGCGCTGGGCCGGCGGATCGACGAGGTCAGCCACCAGTACATCAACGCCGTGGACGCCCATGACCTGGACCGGGACGACCTGGAGGCGTCCGTCGCCGCCCGGGCGCGCGCCGAGCTGACGGCCGCCAAGGACGAGCTGGGACGGGTCAAGCAGGAGCTGGACCGGTTCGCGCAGAGCCTCGGGCCGCTGCTCGACAAGGCCGAGACCCAGCTGGCCCGGCTGGTCCCGGCGGTGGAGCGCGCCCGGCAGGGCCTGCTGGCCGCCTCCAACGCCCTGGACGCCGTACGGGGTTCGGGGCTGACGGCCGACGATCTCGCCGCCCGGCTCGCGGCGCTCGCGCCGGAGCTGACCAAGCTGAACCAGGGCGCGGGGCAGCACGGCGTACCGGAGACGCTGGAGCGGGCCGACCGGGTCGTGCGCGAGGCGGAGGCGGTGCGGGCGGAGGCCGAGCGGCTGCCGGAGAAGGCCGCCGAGATCGACCACCGGCTGGTGTCGCTGCGCACCCGCGCGGAGGCGCTGGGCACCCGGGCGGAGCAGGTGCCGCAGGTACTGAGCGAGCTGCGGCGGCGGTTCGTGGCGTCCTGCTGGCAGGACCTGCAGCAGGTGCCGGAGCAGGCCGCGCGGGACGTGGAGCAGGCCCAGGCCAGGCTGCGCGAGGCGCGGACCGCGCGGGACGCCCAGCGCTGGCCGGACGCCACCGCGCTGCTGTCGACGGTCCGGGCGCTGCTGAACCACACCGACGAGGCGGTGTCGGCGGCCGGTGACCGGCTGCGGCGGCTGAACGCGGTGCAGAAGGACCCCCAGCAGGAGATCGACCGGACCCGGTTCGCGATCCGGGACGCCCAGCGGCTGGCCATGGCCGGCCGCTCCACGCCGGAGCCGCGCCACGCCCGCCCGCTGGACGACTCCGTGGGCCGGCTGGACCGCGCGATCGCCACGCTGGAGGGCCGTCACCCCGACTACTGGCACTTCCTGACCGAGACCGACGCCGTACGGCAGAACGTGGCCCGGGTCGTGGACCAGATCCGCAAGGAGCGCGGCGCGGGCGCGACCTGAGACGCGCCGGGGCGGGCCCCGGGCCGGGACCGGGAACGGGGCACTGGGTTGCCCGGCGGAGCCCCCCGGCGGATGCTGAAGGGGTACGCAGGCCTCCGCGCACACCCGATGGGAGGCGGACATGGCCACGCACGCCACGCACACGGTGCGTCCGGGCAAGGGCCGGCACGCGGGTTCCCGCCGGCGGATCAGGATCGACGAGCATCTGCCCGTCGATCATCGCCTCAGCAGGGTCTACCGGTTCGGAGCGGGCCTGATGGGTCTGTTCCTGGTCGTCTTCGGCATCCTGGGGCTCGTCGGCGACGTCGGCTGGTTCGACACCGGCGGCGACGAGGTCGTGGGGCTGAACACCAACGGCACGCTGAGCGTCCTGTCGATCGCGGTCGGGCTGCTGCTGCTCGTCGGGATGGTGATCGGCGGGAACTTCGCCTCCACGCTGAACATGACGCTGGGCGTCCTGTTCATCCTGAGCGGCTTCGCGAACATGGCGCTGCTGGACACCGACTCCAACTTCCTGGCGTTCCGCATCCAGAACGTCCTGTTCAGCTTTGTCGTCGGGATCCTGCTGATGACGTTCGGGATGTACGGCAGGGTCGGTACGGCGCTGCCGCACGACAACCCGTACTGGCGGGCCCGCCACCCGGAGGAGGCGGAGCGCGAGACGCGGCGCAAGGCCGTTGTGGGGATGGCGAAGCTGGAACGGGCCGACGCCCTCCCCGAGTCCGGGACGGACGACGGGAAGGGCGCCGGCTGAGGCACCGTGGGCGCTGGGCTCAGGTGCGGTACGCGAAGTAGTTCGCCGTCGGGTACGAGGCGATGATGCTCGCGACCGAACGGCGGTAGGTGTCCGCGTCGTGGTACGTCAGGTACGGCACACCGCTGGAGCTGCGGTAGGTCGTCATCATGGAGTGGTCCTTGTCGCCATCCTTGTTGAAGTCGACCTGCAGCACGTCGCCGACGTCCATCTGGTAGACGTTCGCCAGCGGGGTGGTGCGCTTGGCGGTCTGGGTGAACCAGGACCACTCGTTGACGCCGATCCAGGCGTCCGCGGTGCCGTTGGAGGCGTAGTACCAGGTGTCGTACTCCTCCGGCGTGACCTTGGAGATCTGCGTCCAGCCGCCCGCCAGGAGGCCCTGGCTGAGGTAGTTGGTGCAGTCGCCGCCGAGCGAGTTGTACTTGCGGTACGCCGGGTTGTAGTTCTTCCAGTACTTCTCGGTGTACGTGGCCATGGCCCCGTAGTTGTAGGCGCCACCGGTGAGCGTCTTCGGCTTGGGGGCCGGGTTGGGCGTGGTGGCCGCCTTGGGGGCCTGGTGGATGGCCATCGTCGAGCGGCTGGGCGCCGCGTCCGCCGAGGCGGTCACGGGCTCGTTGATGCGCGGGGCGCCGCCGTCGGTGGACCGCATCGCGGTGAGCTGCCAGGTGCCGTTCGCCTGGGCGGTGAACGTGAGCACGTGGTGCGCGTCGAAGCCCGTGGAGGCGGGCTCGTCGCCGCGTATCTTCTTGTACTTGAGGCTGGTGGTCTCGGTGACCTTGACCGTGGCCTTCTTGCCCTTGACCGACGCACTGTCGACGGTGACCTTGGTGTCCGCCGAGGTGTACGCCTCACCGAGTCCGGCCAGACGGGACTTGGTGCCCTTGAGGGCGGTCAGCTTGCCGTCCTCGGCCTTCTTCTGGCCCGCGGACAGCTGGACGCCGCCGGTGGGCTTGAGCGCCTTGCGGGCGGCCTTGCTGCCGAGCAGGACGGCGGTGCGGTCGGTGAGCACGTTGTCCGCGACCCGGCCGAAGGCGTCCTTGGTGGCCTTGGTGACCTTGGGCGTCGACGCGGCGGCGTGCGCGGCGGTGACGGGCAGCAGTGCGGTTGCCAGCACGGCGGCCGTGAGGGTCGAGCCTGCGAGGCTCAACGTCCTTGATCTCACTGGTTTTCTCCTTGACCCCGAGTTGGTCGTACCCGGGATCGAATCTTTACATGACCTCCTCAAGCGGAGAGAGGCCGGGGGGAATAACAAGTACGCAACATGGGTATCAACGGCGCTATTTCACGACGCTCGCCCAGTCGGACGGGGCCTGGGCGGGGTCGAGCCCGCGCAGGTTCGCCAGGGTCTGCGGGGACTGGACGTCCATCCAGTCGGCGAGTTCGTCGAAGGACACGCACTTCACGTCCTTCTTCACGCACACGGTCTTGATGACCTCGTCGACGGCGTTCATGTAGATGCCGCCGTTCCACTGCTCGAAGTGGTTGCCGATGAGCAGGGGCGCCCGGCTGCCGTAGTACACGCGGTTGAAGCCGGCCATGTAGGTGTCGATGGTCTCCTGCTGCCAGGTCGGGTACATGGCCGGATCGCCGTCGGTCTGCCCGTCGGTCTGGTTGTAGAGGAAGTTGAAGTCCATCGACAGGGCCTGGTACTCGTCGTTGTACGGGAGCATCTGGAGCGGGAAGTCCCAGATGCCGTTCTTCTTGGCGGGCCACACCTGGTAGGCGCCGGGCGAGCTGGCGTCGTAGCGGTAGCCGAAGTCCTTGACGGCCTTCAGCAGGTTCTCCTGGCCCTCCAGACAGGGGGCCCGGCCGCCCTTGACGGCGTCGACGGTGAAGGGCAGCGGATCGAGGTCGGTGTCACCGGTGTTGGTCTTCCAGTTGGCGAGGAAGTCGTTGAACTCCTTGATCTCCTGCTTCCACTCCGCGACGCTCCAGTCGCCGCCGCCCTTCTCCCCGCAGAAGTGGCCATTGAAGTGGGTGCCGATCTCGTTGCCCTCCTTCCAGGCCTCGCCCAGCTCCGCGAGCGTGGTGCGTATGTGCTCGTCGGTGGGGTAGCTGATCGCGGCGGCGCCCTTCTCGTGCTGCGGCGGGTCGTACAGGTCCCGCTTCTCCTTGGGCAGCAGATAGATGCCGGTGAGGAAGAACGTCATATGGGCGTCGTACTTCTTCGCCATCTCCCGGTAGTGGTCGAAGAGGTTGTCTTCACCGGCGAGCGCGCCGTCCCAGGAGAAGACGACGAACTGCGGCGGCTTCTGGCCCTTCTTGAGCGGTACGGCCTTCAACCGCCCCGTCTGCGGGCCGGTGTAGGAGGTCGAGCCGTCACCGATGACCTTGACCTTGCCGTCCCACTCGGGCTCCTTCTTCGTGGTCCCCCTGCCGCTGCCGCTGCCGGCCGACGACGCGGTCGGAGCCGTGTCGGCCGTGCGGTTCAGCACCAGATAGCCGCCGACCAGGGAGGCGACCACGAGGAGCGCCGCCAGGGTCAGGAACTGCGGTCGGGTGGTGCGGCGCTGCGGACGCGCCTTACGACGGCGGCCCTTGTGCGGCTTGCTGCCAGGGTTCATGTACGGCTCATTCTGCGAGGGTGGCGGGTGCGGGTGCTCATCGGTGGTCAGCCGATACTCATCGCACTGGACCAGATGTCGTAGGGGACGCCGGCCTTGGGTTCTCCGGCGATCCCGTCGAGCGGCAGCGGCTCAAGGCTCTTGGTGAGGTCGATGCGGTAGAGGACGACGGCGGTCGACACGTCCTCGGCCGTTCCGACGTACCAGGCTGCCTTGTCGTCCTGGGTGGTGCCGCCCTTGGCGGCCACCTCGTAGGAGGCGGCGCCGGGCGAGGTCGGGTGGTCGGCGCGGTAGGCGTCGGTGAGGGCCGAGGTGACCTCGGCGGCCACGTCGGCGCCGACCGCGCGCTGGGGCCTGGGGGTGTTCAGGGCGACCTTGGAGCCGTTGTGGGTCATCTTCCGCACGGAGTACGGCTCGGTGTGTCTGCCCGCGGCGGCGAAGGTGCTGTAGCCGCTGGCCATGCGGATCGCGCTGGGTGTGGCGCTGCCCCCGGAGAGCGCGGGCACCTGCGCCCCGAGGCTGGAGGAGAGCAGTCCGGCCGCTTCGGCGGTGTCGCGCACCTTGTCCAGGCCGGTGTCCATGCCGAGCTGCATGAAGGGGCTGTTCACCGATCCGGCGAGCGCGTCGTGCAGGGTGATCGGCCCCCAGGACTTCCCGTCGTCGTTGCGGGTGAGGACCCGGTCGCCGTCCCGGTCCCAGTACGGCCCCTCGGGGGTGGTCAGCACGACGCCGTTGTTCCCGTCGTAGATCGTCTGCGGGGTGACAGGTGTAGCCTCGCCGCCGCGCTCCTTGACGACACCGTGTTCCAGACCCGCCGCGTAGACGAACGGCAGGAAGGCCGAGCCGGACGGGACGGTGGTCGCGTTCGACTCGTTGTAGCCCTGTCTGCGATGGTCGGGTCCGCCGTAGACGGCGAGGATCCGCCCCTCCGCGTCGACCGAGGAGGCGCCGATGTGGGCGGTCCGCGCCTTCTTCGGGCTGTCCTCGCGCACGTCCTTGCGCGCCTTGGTCACGGCGTCGGTCAGCTCGTTCTGCCGGTCCTTGTCGAAGGTCGTGTAGATCTGGTAGCCGCCCCGGTCGAACTCCTGGGCCGTGAGGTTCGATGCCTTCTGCGCGTACTTCGAGGCCAGCTCCACCAGGTAGTCGGTCTGCTTGCCGGTGTCGTACTGGCTGGACTGTTCGATCGGGTCGGGGAACTTGGTGTACTTGGCGCGCTCGGCCTCGGACAGCTTCCCGATGTCGACCATCCGGTCCAGGATCCACTCCCAGCGCTCGACCGCCCGCTCGTGGTTGGCCTTGCTCAGGGTGGGGTCGTAGAGGCCCGCGCCCTTGAGGAGGGAGGCGAGGACCGCGGCCTCGCTGACGTTCAGCTCGCTGACGTCCTTGCCGTAGTACGCCTGGGCGGCCCGCTGGATGCCGTAGGTGCCGCGGCCGAACCAGCTGGTGTTGAGGTAGCCCTCCAGGATCTCGTCCTTGCTCATCTGGTTGTCGAGCTTGAGGGCGATCATCGCCTCGTCGAACTTGCGGCCGAGCGAGCGGTCCTGGGTCAGATAGACGTTCTTGACGTACTGCTGGGTGATCGTCGAGCCGCCCTGGGTGTCGCCCTCGCCCACGGTCCGCACCAGGGCGCGGGTGATGCCGCTGACGGAGATGCCGGGGTCGGAGTAGAAGCTCGCGTTCTCCGCCGCGAGGACCGCCCAGCGCACGTCCTCGGGGACGTCCTTCAGCGGCATCGCCTGGCGGCGCACCCAGCCGGTGCGGGCCATGGGGGTGCCGTCGGACCAGAAGTACACATTGTCCTGCTGGGTGGCGAAGGTGTTGAGGTCGGCCGGTATGTCCGTGGCGGCGTAGGCGACGGTCAGGAACATGCCGCTGAACCCCACGACCAGCCCCGTGGCCCCCAGCGACTGCCGCCAGGACGGCACCCAGCGCCGCCAGTCGGCACGGCCGGGGCGCGGGTACTCCGGGCGTATTCGCCGGGCGAACGGGGCGAAGGGGGCGAGCCGCGAGGCGGCGACGGCGGTGAATCTGGCCAGAACAGACGGCCTGGGCGCCTTGCGTCTGCCCCTCTTTCCCGGTTTCGCCGGTTCCTGCGGAAGGTCGAACGCGCCGGGCTCGGGCAGCCGCAGCTGCATGGTCTCGTCCGGCGGGGCGGGGGGAAGCTTCAGCTGCATCGTGAGGTCGGACTCCCGCACCTCCTCGCCGCGCCCCTGTGCCGGGGCACGCCGACGGCGCGCACGGCCCTCGCCCTCACCCTCGGAGCCGTTCATGTTCTCCGGGTCAGTCACGGCGGACCCCCGCATCGGGGCGGCACCGGCGATGCGCGGCAATCTTGTGGCCCCGCGCGGCAACCATCCGCCCGCGCACGGCGACTGTACGACCGGGAGACGTGACTCCCGATCGGCAAAGGACAGCGGTCATGACTGTCCCCCCTCCCCACTTGGCATCGCCCGTGTGGACGGTCACAGCCGCCACACCCGCGGCCGTGAGCCCCCTGTTCCCCCGGCCTTTCGGCCTCCACACAGCGACCACAAATTATCAGTCACTTTCACAACTGCTTCAGTCAGTAGCGTGAAAATTTGGCCAGTGTGATCGACCCCCCAAAATCAAGCACCCTTGCCCCCTCCCCGACGGCGGCTAGCCTGGGCCCATGCCTCGCTACGAATACCGCTGCCGGACCTGCGGCGACACCTTCGAACTGAGCCGCCCGATGGCAGAGTCGTCCGCCCCCGCGGACTGCCCCGAGGGCCACTCCGACACGGTCAAACTTCTGTCGACGGTCGCCGTCGGAGGATCGGCCGTCGCGTCCGCACCCGCGCCCCGGGCGGGCGGCGGCGGGGGTGGATGCTGCGGTGGCGGATGCTGCGGTTGATCAACACACTCCGAACAACGGCCACCGGCCCGCGATCGTTCACCGTCGCCTCAGGCTCCCTTCAGCTTCGCTCGCCTAGCGTGCACCCATGACAGCCATGCAAGCGGAGTCGATGAGCGGCGCACCCCTGTGGATCATCGGTCTGATGGATCTCCTGGGCGCGCCGGGCGCGGGCCTCGCCGTCGCGCTGGAGAACCTCTTCCCGCCGATCCCCAGCGAGGTCGTCCTCCCCCTCGCCGGCTTCGCCGCCAGCACCGGGCAGATCAGCCTCGTGGCCGCCCTGCTGTGGACCACCGCCGGCTCGGTCGTCGGCGCCCTCGCCCTCTACGGCGTCGGCGCCCTCCTCGGCCGCGACCGCACGGTCGCCATCGCCGCCAGGCTCCCCCTCGTCAAGGTCTCGGACATCGAGCGGACGGAGGCGTGGTTCCTCCGGCACGGCACCAAGGCGGTCTTCTTCGGCCGTATGATCCCCGTCTTCCGCAGCCTGATCTCGGTCCCGGCCGGCGTGGAACGCATGCCCCTCCCCGTCTTCGCCCTCCTCACCACCCTCGGCAGCGCCCTGTGGAACACGGCCTTCGTCCTGGCCGGCTACTTCCTGGGCGCCAACTGGACCGAGGTGACGGCGATCGCCTCGACGTACTCGAAGATCGTGCTGGCGGGAGCGGCCGTGGCGGTCCTGCTGTTCATCCTGGTCCGCTTCCTGAGAAGGGGAAGCACCTCAGGGGCGCGGGGAACTGCGCGACAAGCCACGACCGACCCGCAGCCCGCCGACCACAGCACCCCCACCCCCTGACCGGCACGGAAAAAGTCACCGCTCGCGCGCGGCCCGCAAGAACTCCCGAAGAATCCGCTCCCCGGCCAGCACCCCCCGCTCCGGCAGCGCACTCACCCCCGGCCCCACGAACCCCTCGTCCGCCAGCTCCCCGTGCCCCGGCCGCCAGGCCCGGTCCGCCGCCAGCAACAGATCGGCATCGAGCAGGGAGTCCCCCGCGGCCAGGGTCAGCTCCACCCCGGTCCGCCGCGCGACCTCCCGCATCGCCGCCGACTTCGTCAGCGGCTTCGGCACGGCGTAGATCTTGCGCCCCTGCAGGGACACCGTCCACCCGCGGTTCTCGGCCCACACCGCGAGGTCCTTCACCCATTCCTCGGGCAGCAGCTCACGCTCGACGACGAGATAGACGAACAGTTCCTCCGCGACCCGGTGCTTGCGCACCCACACGGGGTCCGCCGTGGCCTCCAGGTGCTCGCGCACCTCGGCGAGCGGCGCGCACTCCCGCGCGAGCAGGGCGAGGACCCGCTCGTGCCAGGCGGCGTCCGTGACCCCGTCGACCAGCAGATGCCCGCCGTTGGCACAGATCGCGTACGCCGGCTGCGGCCCCGGCAGATTGATCCGCTGGTACTGCTTGCGCGTCCGGGTGGTCGTCGGCACGAACACCGCCGCGTCCCCCAGCTCGGCCAGCAGCCGCGCCGCCGTCTCGGTCATGTACGACAGCGGTCTGCTCTCGTGCACCTCGACGGTGAGCAGTCGGGGCGCCCGCGCGTCCGGCATGGTCAGCGCGAGCGCGGCGGACGAGTAGATGAGCGTGCGGTCGAGATCGCTCGCGACGAGAACCCTGGGGCCCGGCATCAGACCGCCACCGCCCTGCCGTCGGCGCCGGTCGCGCCCCGCGTGTACTGCGGGTGGATCAACCCCACGCATGTGTAGGGCAGTTCGGCCACCTCTTCCACCGGTACCCCTCTCTGTTCGGCGAGCAGACGTACGTGGTCGAGGTCCGCGCCCGCCCCGGCCCGCGCGAGGATCTTCCACGGTACCCGGCGCAGCAGGACCCGAGTGGTCTCGCCCACACCGGGCTTGACCAGGTTCACGTCGTGGATGCCGTACTCCTCGCTGATCCGCTCGACGGCCGCCCAGCCCTCCCAGGTGGGGGCGCGGTCGGCGGCTAGCAGTTCCCCGGCGCGGGCGTCGACGGCGTCCACGACGTCCGCGAACCGCGCGGCGATGGCGTCCAGGAAGTCCACCGACACATCGACGTCGGCCAACTCCCGGTAGAACTTGGCCCCGTGGAAGTCGTCGGGCCCGACCAGGTCCGCGCGCAGCACGGTCCTCGAAATGAGTCCGGAGACGGTGGAGTTGAGGCAGGCGGACGGGATCAGGAAGTCCTCCCGTGTGCCGTACGTCCGCACGCAGGAACCCGGGTCGGCGAGGACGGCGATCTCCGGGTCGAAGCCGGTGACGCCGTCGGACTTCTCGAACTCCAGCAGGGCGGCGGCGAGTTCACGGGTGATGGCGCCCTTGCCGGTCCAGCCGTCGACGAACACGACGTCGGCGGGGTCGTGGTGGGCGGCCAGCCAGCGCAGCGCGTTGGCGTCGATGCCGCGCCCGCGCACGATCGAGACGGCGTAGTGCGGCACCTCGGTCCCGTGCCGGTACCGGGCCCACCGCCGCATCAGCACGCCCACGGGCGTCCCGGCCCGCGCCAGCGACACGAGCACGGGCCGCGCCGACCGCTCGGCGAGCACGGTCTCGGTGACGACCCCCACGGCCAGCGCGATCCGCTCGGCGGACGCCTCCAGCGCGCTGTGGAAGAGCGCCTGGTACCGCTCGCTGGGCTGGTACTCGACCGGCAGCGACTCCGCGTAGTGCGCCCCGCCGCTCTGGATGGCCTCCTCGCGCTCCTCGGTGGGCGCCTCCAGCGTCACGTCCGAGAGGTCCCGCAGCAGCCAGCCGACCTCGTCGGGCGCGTAGGAGGAGAAGTCGGGGCCGCGCAGGGGGTCGGGGAGCATGGAGGGCCTTTCGGTGACGGGTGGGGTCGGAGCGACCGGGGCGCGGACGCCGGACGGCGGCACGTACGACGGCACCACGGCGAGGAGTACGACGGGGGTGTGGGCGGCGAGCGTCGCGAGCAGGCCGTCGGCGGCGTGCAGCACGGGGGTGTCCGCGACCGAGTCGACGACGGCGACGACCGCGTCGAAGCCGCCGCCGGCCACGTTGTACGCGTACCGCTCCCCCGGCCCGTCCGCCGGATCGTCGTGGGCCGGGAAGACGATCCGGCTGCGTATCGCGTAGCCCGGGTCGTCGACGGCGAGCACGGGCGACCGCGTGGTGGTGGAGAACCGTATCTCCACGCCGTTCGCGACCGTCTTCTCCAGCTCCCGCGCGAGCGCCAGCGGCGCGTACATCAGTTCCTCGAAGCCGAGCACCAGCACCCGGCGGGCCCCCGTCGGCAGGGCCTCGGCGAGGCGCGCCGCCATGCCGGGCAGCGCGCTCTGCAGCCGCGCCCGATGCGCCGGGGTGAATCCGTGCCGGCCGCCGTCGGGCACCCCGTCGGGCCACCCCAGGCCGACGGTGGTGATCTGCGCGGCCCCGCCGCCCCCGGCGGGCCCCGCCGCGGCCGCCCCCTCGTACTCCGCGACCAGCGCCTGCCCCTTCTCCAGCACCCCGTCCGGCAGCCGCACGGTCCCCTTGGCCGCGGTCACGAGGTCCACCCGCGCCCCGATCTCCCGGGCGAACGCGTCCAGCCGCCCCTGATCGGCGGCCGACCGCATGTCGACCAGCGCGACGACGACGTACCGCTTCCGCGGGTAGCGCTCGTGCAGCGCGCGGATGGTGTTGAGGACCGTGTTCCCGGTGGAGAACTCGTCGTCGACGAGGACCAGCGGTCCCCGCCCGGCGAGCAGCGTGGGGTCCTCCGGCAGCAGCAGATGCGAGGTCGCGTGGGAGTGGGACTCCTCGAAACCGCCCGCCTGGTGGACGCCCTCGACCGGGCGCCGGGTGGAGTGCAGATAGGGCGCCTCGCCCACCCCGTCCGCGACGGCGTGCCCGAGCCCGGTGGCCGTCTCGGCGTATCCGAGGACGACCGCGGTCCGTGCCCCGGCCTCGCCCAGCAGTTCCCGCACCCGCCGCCCCAGCGCGAACCCGTGCCCGTGCACGACGGCCGGGGACTGCGGCACATGCTTGCCGAGGACGTTCGACACCAGCAGATGCGCCCGCTTGGGGTTGCGCCGCAGGGCGAGGCCCAACAGTCCGTCCAGCTCCGCGTCCCCGACCAGCTCGACCCCGAGCCGCTCCCGGACCCAGGCCCCGGACCAGACCCCGTCGGCCGTCCCGGTCGCCCCGGTCGCGTCGTTCGCTGCGTCAATCATCGATTCCTCAGTCGGTACGGCGAGTGGATGGTCAGTCGGGCAGGCCCGCGGCCAACAGGTCCACGAACCCGATGTCCTCGTTGGCGACACCGAACACCTCGGCGCGCTGCAGAACCCTTTCCGCCCAGGCGCGGTGGGGCTTGACCTCGTTCATCTTGTTGCGGGACGCGGAGCGCAGGACCCCGCCCCCGTTGCGGTCGGGCCGCAGGATGTCCTGGGCGTCGCCGAACTCCTCGTGGCTGACCACGGACAGCGCGTGGACCGGCAGGACGTGCGAGGGATGGATGCAGGTCTTGCCGAGCAGCCCGTTGGCGTGGTCGAGGGAGATCTCCCGGAGCAGCCCGTCCAGCGAGTGCTCGATCAGCGACTCGCGCAGTTCCACGGCCCGGTTCGCCAGGAAGGGGCTGGTGCGCAGCTGCGGCTTGAACATCCGCTCCTGGACCCGGAAGTACTCCCACACCGGCCCGGTCACGGTGAACCCGGTGCCGTCGGCGCGCCCGAGCACATTGACCACGTCGGCGATGACGGAGGCGACGATCTGGACGTCGTACGCGGTCATGTCGGGCGCCCGGCGCAGGGCGTAGGAGGAGCAGAAGTCGGTGACGCCGAGCCGCAGCGCGAGCACCCGGTCGCGGTACTTGTCGACGGTGTGGGCGATGCCCTGGAGCGCCTCTACGCGCGTCTCTCTGTACATCAGTTCGGGCGATTCCAGCACCGGCATCCCGAACAGCCGCCGTCCGCTCGCCCCCTCGGCGGCGGTGAGCGCCTCCAGGAAGGCGACCCCGCGCTCCTCGGTGAACTTCGGGAACACGAATCCGGACAGCAGCCGTACGGCGGGGCCGAACCGATGGACGAGGTCGGGTATCTGCTCGGGGAAGCGGACCCTGATGAACAGCAGCGGAAGCTCGGTGTCCGTCCGCCCGGCGAGGTCGGTGAACTGCCGGACGAGGTTCTCCTCGGCGTCCACGACCTCCGCGTCGTCGATGGAGTCCTCCAGGCACAGCACCATGGAGACCACACCGCGCCCGGCCTGCTTGACGATGTCGTCGGCCAGCCGCTCGCGGGTGGCCGGGCTGTAGAGCGTGGCGCCCAGCGCGGCGGAGAGCACCCGGGTCGGGGAGTCGGCGTCGAAGACGCCCGGCTCCCGGTAGAAGAGACGGCGCCGCTCCTCAGGGGCGATGTGCCCGAAATGACGCATGTGATTCCCCCGTGGCTGCTGGGCGTCCGGTCACGATCGTGGCCGGTAATAGTACGTACAAATGTGTGACATCAGTTCCCGCCGAGCGTGAAGTTCTGGTAACCCGGCCATGACGGGCGTCGGACGGTTTCCCCAGCGATTCGGCGCCCCCGCGTTGTCGTGATCAGGACCGAGAGGGCAGGATGACCGCATGACGCACGCGATGCTGAAGGGGTCGAACGTCCCGATCGAAGCCACGGCGGTCCGCGCCGTGCTGCGCTGGTCGCCCGGGCAGGGCGTTCCGGTGGTCGACGCCTCGGCGCTGCTCCTCGGCCCCGACGGACGCGTACGGTCCGACGAGGACTTCGTCTTCTACAACCAGCCGCGCCACCCCTCCGGCAAGGTGTGGCGGCTCGGCCAGAAGCGGGTGGCCGACGGCCTCACGGACACGATCCAGACCGACCTGACAGGTGTCGAGTCCGCCGTCAGCCAGATTCTCCTCGTGGCCTCGGCCGAGGGCGTCTCCTTCGACCACGTACCGTCCCTGCGCATCCTGCTGTACGACGCCACGGTCGGCGACGCCGAGCCGCTGGCGTACTTCGACGTCAAGCCCGAGACCGGCGAGGAGACCGCCCTCATCTGCGGTGAGCTGTACCGCCGGGGCGGCGGCTGGAAGTTCCGCGCCCTGGGCGAGGGGTACGCCAACGGCCTGCAGGGTCTCGCCACGAACTTCGGCATCCTGGTCGACGAGTCCGCGGCAGCGGCAGCGGCAGCGGCCGACCAGACGGCCACGCCCCGGACACCGGCGGCCCCGGAGATCTCGGCCCCCCTGCCCCCCGAGCGGCCCCCGACGGGCGTCCCGTCCCAGCCGGCGTACGGCTACCCCCCGGCGGCCCCGCCCCAGCAGCCCACCCAGCCCGCCTACGGCTATCCGCACCCCCAGCCGACCCCGGCCACCACCAACGGCCCGGCCTACGGCTACCCGCAGCCCACGGCGGCGGCCCTGGACCCCGACTTCCGGCTGCCCCCGCAGGGCCCGCAGTTCATCGGCCGCTGAGGAGCGCCCCGTAAGGGGCGCGGGGAACCGCGCGACCGGCCCGCACGGACCCGCGTCAGCGATCCGCCTTCGTCTTGTATCCACGCCCCCACTGCAGCCCCCACCCGTACAACCGGTCGAGTTCGGCCTGGAAGCCGTAGACGAACTTCACCTCCCGGCGGACGGTGATCTCGCCCTTGACGTTCTCGATCATCACCACCGCGCACGACCGCGCCTGCGGATGCCTCTCGTCCAGGCCTATCTCGATCCGCGGCCCGTTGCTCGGGTACAGGGTCACGATCGCGTGGGTACGGTCGAAGGCGGGCGTCTGGTCGTAGATGTAGACGAACACCAGCATCCGCCGGAAGGCGTCCCGGTGGTCCAGGTTGATGTACATCGTCTCGCCGGACCCCGACCCGAACCGGTCGTCCCCGCTGAGCCGCATGTACGGCGGTTCGTTGATGTCCCCGAGGAAGCCGCCCAGCGGCTGTACGACCCCCTTCGTCCCGTCGGCCAGCTCGTACAGACAGCCGAGGTCGAGGTCGACGTTGACCATGCTCTGGCTGTGCGCCTGTACCTCCTCCGGCCGGAGCGCCTTGAAGGGGTGGCGCAGCACGCTCTGCCGCTTGGGCCCGCCGATGTCGGAGGTCCGCATCCGCCAGGAGAGGTTGACGCGCAGATGGCCCGCCGCCGCGTTCTGCTTGGACAGGGACACCTTCTGGTGCCGCTTGGTCAGCTCGATCGCGTTGGTCGCCGCGTTGCCCGCGTCGAACTCCGAGGCCCGCCCGCGCCAGAGGTTGTCCAGGAAACTCATGCCCGCCCCACACCCGCCGTGTCGTCACGTCAACCACCAGCGGGGCGGC